>JAFPQL010000273.1 GCA_017414145.1 Oscillospiraceae bacterium
TCACAGTCCGGAGCTGATGCAGGCGCAGTTTTCCGCCGATGACGGCAAGAATCCGAAGCTCACCGCCGTCTGTAAGGCATACGCGGAGCGTCTCCTTGACGGGGACTGCCGCGACTGGCTGCTGCTCTGGGGCGACTGCGGAACGGGCAAATCCTACATGGCGGCGTGCATCGCGGACGCGGCAATCAGTGCCGGACTGACTGCGCGCTTTGTCACCGTGCCGGAAGTCGAGCAGATGCTCTGGAAGGCGCCGGACAAGTCCGCGGTCTATGAGGAGCTCGCCGGCACGGGGCTGCTGGTGCTGGACGACTTTGGCTGCGAACGCCGCACCGAGTACATGGACGAGATCCGCTTCAGTCTGATTGACGGGCGGCTGCGCAGCGGAAAGCCCTGTGTCATCACGACGAACCTCACGCTGAATGAATTTGCGGCGCCGGCAGACCGTGCGCAGAAGCGTGTGGTCAGCAGACTGTTCGAGCGCGTCTGTGCCTTTCATGTCACCGGCGATGACCGCCGCTTTGCAAAGCTCCGGGACAGGCGGGCAGTGCCGTCCGGAAACCACACCGCCGGCTGATTCCGGTCAGAATCTCACACAAAGAGAGACGGGCGCATCCCGTGTCACTTCTCTGAAATTGCGGTGCGGGAATCGGCGCTGATGCGTCATTTCATGAAAAAATTGCGGTTTTGTGAACAGACAGATTCGCAAAGATTGCGGTAACTCGGCGTAATTTTATATACAGATGCTACTCACAGTATATATGTACGTAAAATCAAGAAACAACTGACAATTCCGCAAGCAATGACTTGCAAAAACCGTCTGAAATGTGCTATACTTGCCTTGGTGTTAAAGCACCAGAAGGAGGATATTGTGATGAAATCTAAAAGAATCACAGCCATTTTGCTCAGTGCAGCAACCCTCGCCGCAATGCCGGTTACGCCGGTGCTGCGGGACACATGGCAGACTGCCTCTGTCACCGCGGAAGCTGCATCCACACCCGCCCCGCTCTATGAGTACACGACCGGCGGCATCGTCTACCAGCTCGACACCAGCAACAAGGAGGCGTATGTCAAGTCCTATACCGGCAGCCCGACCAATCTGATCATCAGAGCGACCGTCAACTACGCAAACGGCGCGTACAAGATCGTCGGCATCCGTGACAATGCGTTCAACGGCTGCTCCTCGCTGACCACCGTGGACCTCTCCTCTGCGTCCAACCTGAGAAGCATCGGCACCGGCGCGTTCCGCTATTCGTCCGTGCGCAATGTCTTTATCAACAGCAGCGTGACCGTCAACAGCTACGCCTTTGCAAACACCGGTTCGCTCCAGAGCGTGACCCTGCAGGCATACGGTACGACCGTCCGGATCAAGCCGAACGCGTTTTATCAGTCTTCCATCCAGGATTTCTACGGCTATGCGCCGAACATCTATCTGGAAAAGGAAGCCTTCTGGCAGTGCATGAACCTCAGTTATGTGCGGTTCAACAGCAATGTCAAGAATCTTTCGCTCGGTGACAATCTGTTCTTCAAGCTCTGGAACCTCAAGACGCTCAGGATTGAAGGCACCTCCACCAAGGTGACGCTCGGCAAGAATACCTTTATGAGCAGCGGTATTTCCTCGATCTCCCTGCCGAATACCGTGACAGAGATTCCGGAGGGCTGCTTCTCCGGTATGCAGATCACCAGCTTTACCATGCCGGATTCCGTCAAGACGATCGGCAAGGAAGCCTTTTCTTCGACCACGCTGCCCGCAACCTTCAAGATCAGCAAGAATGTCGAAACCATTGACGAGTATGCCTTTTCATACGCATATGGCGTCCAGGCGTACACGCTGAATGGCTCCAAGGACGGCTCCAACGCGTACTACAAGACCGTAGACGGCGTGCTCTACAACAAGAGCGGCGACACGCTGTTTGCCTATCCGCAGAAGAAAACCAACACTTCCTTCACGACTGACGCGAAATACATTCCGAACGGTGTCATCCACAACAACACCTACCTCCAGACCCTGACCCTCAACAAGTTCATCATGACCTACTCCAAATATACAGCATATTTCCCCGGCCTCTCGAACCTCAAGAACCTGACGATCGCACCCTCTGAGTACAGCCAGGGCGCATGGGGCATTCTCGATCAGTATAAAACGCTGTTTACTGACACGCAGGTCAACCGCCTGAACGGACAGGACATCGTCCGCCTCATGGCAAGCGGCGAGCCGACATTCGGCACCAAGTTCGCGAACGAAATGGACGCCCGCTTTGAGCTGTATGAGTATTACTACTTCATGAAGTATTATGTGGACAAAATGGCGGGGTTTGTCGTCAAGACCACGACAAATTCCTCGATGACCACGCTGCAGAAAGCAATCCGCCTGCGTGCATGGATCATGGGCCGTGTGGAATATGACCATGAAGCGAAAGATGACAAGAAGAACCATGTCGATGCCTCCGTGTTCCTGCACAAGAAGAACGGCAAGTATTACACCGTCTGCGACGGCTACGCAAGATGCTACGATATCCTGCTGAACAAGGCCGGCATCCAGTCCTATTATGTCTGTGACCCGAAGTTCGGCAGAGAAGATGAAGAAGGCCACGCATGGAACCTCTTTAAGCTCAACGGCCATTACTATCACGCCGATGTGACCTGGGACGACGGCGTGACCGGCAATACCCGCTTTGACAATTTCCTCTGCTCCGATGCCCAGTTTGACAACGACGGCCATAAAACCTACAACTGGTCTGCATGGGGCGATCGCAGCATCTGCAAGGGCAAGGGCTACGCGGACATGGATAACCGCAAGCTCGGCGATGTCAACGGCGACGGCAAGTTCAACTCGACCGATGTGACCAAATTAAAGTCCTACATCGGCACGACGAACAAGACCTATCTTGCCCGCTGCGACCTCGACTTCAACGGCAAGGTGGACACTGTCGATGCAAACCTGCTCCAGCAGTACATCAACAGTGAGTACAAGAACTATTCCACGGTCCGTCTGTGGAGACTCGTTTCCAATCAGTAATCTGACCTGAGACAAAACGGCCGGCTTTCCCGATCAAAGGGGAGAGCCGGTCGCTTTTTTTATGTTGTGGAAATGGCTGCGGGTTGCTCACTCAGCCTTCAGCCCGCTGAGGAACGCGGTGACATCCTGCATCGTCAGGAGCCCGTCCGAATTGCGGTCGGGGTCAGCAGACAGAATCAGGGTCTGCTCTGCCTCCGTGAAGCTGTCCTCCGCGAGATACCGGTTCAGCAGCACGGCGTCCGCGACAGTCAGCGCGCTGTCGCCGTTGAAATCGCCGCTGCCGAGCGGGGCCGCAGAGCGGAAGCGGATGCCGTCGCGTACCGCATAGGAATGTGCAGCCGAGCCGGGCGTGCCGCAGATTGTCAGCTCCGGACACATACTGAATGCCGTCGGGCCGATGTTCGTCACAGACGCCGGAACCGTGATGCCTGTCAGACCGCGGCACATCATGAACGCGCCGAAGCCGATGCTTTCGGTTCCGTCAGGCAGCGTGAGCTCCGTCAGGGAAGTGCAGCCCAGAAACGCACGGGTGTCGATCGTCCTGAGGCTTTCGGGGAAATTGATTTCGGCAAGTGCCGCGCAGGATGCAAAGGCGGAATTGCCGATGCTTTCCACGCCGTCGGGCAGCGTGACCTTTTTCAGATTCTCGCAGGCTAAGAACAAACTGCCGGTCAGTGTCTTGACGCCGGACGGAATGGTCAGTTCGGTCAGACCGCTGCCGCCGAATGCCTGATAGCCGATTTCGGTGATGCTGTCCGGCAGCGTCAGTGTCCTGAGACTTGTACAGTTATAGAATGCGCTTTCACCGATGCTTGTGACGCTGTCGGGAATCGTCAGGCCGGTCAGGCCGCGGCAGTTCGAGAACGCCATTTCACCGATTGCCGTGACGCCGTCGGGAATCGACACATCGCCGGTATTTGCCGTGCCGTCGATCAGGATGCCGTTGACGACAACAGAGGGATTCAGTTCCTGCTGCGCCTTGAGCCATGCCGTATCGCGGAAGGCATTTGCGCCGATGTTCGTGAGGGTTTCGGGCAGACTGACGGTTTCCAGCGCCGTACAGCCGGAGAACGCCGTATCATCCAGCAGCGTGACCTTTGACGGGACGGTCACGGCGGTCAGACCGGTGCAGCCGATGAACGCGCCGCTGCAGATCTCGGTCAGGGCGGCGGGCAGCTTGATTCCCGTCAGGCCGGCGCAGCCGTTGAAGGCGCTGCTGCCGATGCTTCTGACGGTTTTCGGCAGCGTGACGGATGTGATGTCATCGCGCCCGAAGAACGCCCACGAGCCGATTGCAGTGACGGGCAGGCCGTCGAACTTCTCCGGAATTTTGACCGCGGTTTCTGTGCCGTTGTACTTCCCGACGGTGACGCCCTTGCCGTCCTCATTGACGGTGTACTCAAAATCGGAGGCGGTTTCCTCCGCGGAAACGGTCAGTGCAGTACCGGTCAGTGCGGCGGGGAAAGCCTGCGGGACGGCGCAGACGCTTACGGCGGCAGATGCGAGAATGCTCAGGATGCGTTTGGATGCTTGTTTCATGGATAATCCTCCTTTTCGATTGGGATCGCATTTGTCTGCTGCGGTTGTCATGTTTATTATACTGTAAAATGCGGGGAGTGTCAAGCGTTTTTACAGATTCCGCGCCGGCACGGTCAGAACCGTTTGTCGGAAATCTTCTGCCGCTTGCCGGTACGGGGAAATCTGAATGGCACGATTACCCGAATAATCGGTACCGCTCACCGGAAATCCGTTGACGCGGCTGTCAGTTTATGGCATACTGTAGTTGTTCCCGGCGCGCAATGCACCGGCAACGGAATACAAAAAAGAAGGAGGTCAGGATCATGGCAGTGAACTGCACTGGTGTGCTCTGCACATTCGGCTGCGCAGGCGGCTGCGGCATCGTCTGTGCTGCAACGGCCGGCACCGGCACCGCGATTTGTGCTCTGGGCGGTACATTCGGCGGCTCCGGCGCGGCAATCGCGCTGAACAGCTAAGAAAACCGGGACGACAGCGACTGGGAGAGCACGCCCGTCGCGGCGTGTTCTTCCGATGTCCCCGGTGCGGTGATGCAGACCGCATCTTGTGCATAGAATGAACGAAAAGCAGGAGAAGGTACATGGAACATACACTGACGGTCGGATTTCAGACACTGGAACGGAACCGGTATCTGTACGATGTGAATACCGGCACGGTGATGCCGGACAACGGGATTCTGGGCAGTGCGCTCACACTGCTGGAATCGGGCATGACAGAGGATGAGGCGGAATTGGCGCTTCTCAAAGAACATCCGGACGCGGCGGTGCGCGGAACCTTCCGGTTTCTCCGCCGCTGGCGCGCAGCCTATACGGGCTTCGGCGCGCAGAAGGCAGCCCCCGAAATTCCCGATCCCGACGCGCAGCGCGTGCAGGACGAATACGACAGCGGCGCGACCTACCTCATGGTGCTGAATGTCACGGAAAACTGCAATTTCCGCTGCAAATACTGTTATCTGACCGAGGAATATGAGTTTACGCGCAACCGCACGGCAAACCGCATGAGCTTTGAGACGGCAAAGCGGGCAATGGATCGTTATTTTGACTATCTTGCGAAGCTCTGCCGGAGAATCCCTAACAAAAAGGCGGGCATCACGATCTACGGCGGCGAACCGCTGCTGGAAATTGAACTCGTGCGGCAGATTGTCGCGTACTGCCGCGCCCACGAGCCGGTGCCGATCATCCTCAACATGACGACGAACGGCTATCTGCTGACGGACGAAATCGCGGATTTTGTCGTGGAAAACGAAATTCATCTGGCGGTCAGTCTGGACGGCAGCGAGGGGAATCACGACCGCAACCGCGTCCTGACAGGGGAGCGCGGCTCGCATGAACGGGTCATCCGGAATCTGATGCGCTTTCACGAGCGGCATCCGGACTACACGGACATCGGCGTCATTTCGGTCTACGACACCGCGACCGATCTGCTCGAAAATGAGCGCTTCTTCGCAGAAAACGATCTGCCGCCGATCTTCTTCATCAATGAGGTCTCCGCGACCAACACGAACTACTACGACCGGTTCACGGACGACGATGTGCGGCATTTCCACGAGGTACACGACCGGATGCTCCGCCGCTATATCAAGGCAAAGCAGAACAACGAGGAAATGTCAAACTACCTGCAGATGCTCTTTGAGGCGCCGATCTCGCTGACGGTCATGCGCCTGAGACATCTCGACACGAAGTCGGCGCTGCTGCCGTACACGAATACCTGTGTCCCCGGCATGAAGCTCAGCATCCGCACGGACGGCACGGTCGATATCTGCGAGCGCATCAACAGCACATTCCCGATCGGCGATCTGGAGCACGGCCTTGACATGGACGCGATCAGCCGTATCATCCGGATGTATAACGAAAGCGTCACGGCGGAGTGTGAAGGCTGCGACGCGAAGAACAACTGCCCGCTCTGCTTCGCCTACACGAACGGCAACGGTGATTTCCGCATCCGGCCGCGCTTCTGCGAGAACTGGCGCAGGCTGCAAAAGGAGAAATTCGCGGTTGTCTACTCGATTCTGGAGAAGAATTCGACCGCGTTTGACAATCTGCACAACAACCTCAGCTCGTCGTTCCTGTTCCGGGCATGACGGATCAAAAATAAGGAAGGTACAATTATGTCATATTTCCGCTTCTTCCCGGATGTGATCTGGGTCAAGGGCAAGGTGCGCAGCACGCTCTACGAAATCACAGACCGCCGCGTGACGCAGTTTTCCGCAGCAGATACGGAGATTCTGTACTCCTTTGCAGAACGCAGCATCGAGGAGACAAAGCAGATGTTTCCGTCCGCGTCCGTGGAAGCGCTGCTTGGCAGACTGATTGATTCCGCTGCCGGCTCCGTCTATGAGGGTGCCGTTTACGCGGAGCCGTATCTGCCGCATATGCCCTTTGAACTCAAGGGCTATCTGGAGCCCGTCCTGACGATTGACGAGCTGACGCTGGAGCTATACCCGGCCGATCCCTACGGGGTGCTGGACGACCGCCCGCTCCTGATTTTCCAGGGCTGCAACAGCTGCATTCCGTCCGATGTGCCGGAGCGCGATCCCGATGCAGTCGCCGCGGAAATCTGCGCGGAGCTGGATGAACTCAGCGAAATTCAGATCCGGCGTGTCTCGCTCCACATCGGGCAGCTTGCGGGACATGAGGCGGTCATCCGGCAGATTCTCACGCGCTGTGCGCACGGCGGAACGACTGCGGCGGAATTTGTGATGTACCTGCGGGAAATCGACAGGGATACCCTGCATTTTGCGGCGGAATCTGCAAACAGTACCCTTGTGATCTGCTGCACGGACGCGGAATGTCTCTCGGAGACCGCGAAAATCGGCGCGATTGCAGCAGAGGCGGCGGCGCTCGGCGTCCGCACCGTGCTGAGCGTGATCTATCCGCATCTGTCCGGCGGGGATCCGCATTCTGCCGTTGCGGCTGCGGCGGCATCGCTCGGACTGACGCTCCGCACAACCGAGCTGCTCCGTTCGCCGGACGATCATGTTTATTCGGTCGGGCGCGGGGAATCGCGCCTTGAGGAAACGGACGGACAGGGCTTTTACGCCAGAGGCAAGTACAGCGTCTGCAAGTACGGCAAGCTGGCGGTCAATCTCAACGGCGTCATCGGCGGATGTCTGCATGACCGCGATACCTATCCGGCGCACAGCGGCATCTTTGATTTCCTGACGAAGAACGGACATCAGCAGGCATGGGAGGCGCCCAAGCGCCTGACACCGGTCTGCACGGACTGCGAAAACCGGTTTGCCTGCGTGGACTGCCACACCGTCGAGCAGACGCTCTGCGGGCATCCGGAATATCTCAGCATGATCTGCGGCTACCGGACGGACAAGGGCGTCTGGACCGTCTGACAACAGGAGTGTGAGGGTTTCATGGAACAAATTGCAGCGGTATCCGGCATCTGCAAGCAGTACGGCGGGGTGCAGGTGCTGAAGAATATCTCCTTTACGCTGAACCGCGGCGACACGCTCGGCTATCTGGGGCCGAACGGTTCGGGCAAGACCACGACGCTCAAGGCGATGCTGGGGCTGGTGCGCTATGACAGCGGCGCGGTCAGCATCATGGGGCATGATGTCCGCAGGGACTACGGCAGCCTGTACGGGCAGATCGGCGTGCTGTTCGATGAAAACGGGCTCTACGAGCGCCTGACCGCCGCTGAAAACATGGACTTTTTCCTCTCCGCATACGGCAGACGCGATCTGCTGGGAGAGGCAAAGGAGCTGCTTGCCGCGCTCGATCTCGGTGACACCGGGAAGAAGCGCGTAGCGGCGTTTTCAAAGGGCATGAAGCGGAAGCTGGCTCTGGCGCGGGCAATGGCAATCCGGCCGCAGCTTCTGATGCTCGACGAACCGTTTGACGGCATCGACATTGAGAACCGGTCGCGGGTCATCCGCATCCTGCGGGAATACCAGACGGCGCACGGCATCACGATGATGCTGACCACTCATGTCATGGCGGACATTGAGGAGCTGGCATCCAGACTGATCATTCTGAAAAAGGGCAGCCTGATCGCGGACGAAAGCATGGAGACCTTCGCGCAGCGCAGCGGTGCGACGCTGACCGAGAAATATCTGGAGGTTGTGCAGGATGAGTAAGCGCTTTCAAAATGTGTTCCGGGCGTTTGTCCGCAAGGAGCTGACGGAGACACTGCATTCGATGTTCTGGATTCTGCTGTTCAGCGTCATTGTCTCGAATGTGCTGCAATATGTGACGATGCAGGCGGTCAGTGACCTGAATCTGCCGCCGCAGGAGACGGCATTGCAGTTCGGCAGCATCATGATGTATATGTCGGTCATCATCATCATGTTTGTCGGCCACACGCTGATTAACCGCTATATCTACGAGGAGCGCACGACGAAAACGATTCATGTGATGCTGTCCGGCGGCATGAGCAAGACCGCGATCTGGTGCGCGAAGCTCGCGGTCGCGTTTTTGCTGTGTATGATTTTATTGCTTTTATCCGTCGCGCTGAATTTCGCCGTCGCATATGTGCGGTACGGGCTGATTGTAAAGTTCACGGCGATGTCCGCCGTCATGACCTTTGTGACGATGCCGTTTCTGTGCTTCGGCATCCTGTCGCTGATTTCGGTCGCGTACTGGTATTTTAAGAACATGAATCTGTTCGGCATGATTTTCCCGATTGTCGCGTATCTCGGCGTCTGGAATCTGTCAATCCAGCTTGTCGGCATCAAAATACCGGAATATATTGTGCTGATTTCCGTGCTGCTCGGCATCGGCTGCTTTGCGGCGGCTGCCGTCTGTGTGCGGCTGATTCCGAAGGAGCGCATCGCCGGCGGAACACAGTGAAAAAAGGGGAGGATTCACATGGTTTTTCAATCCGAAACGGTGCGGCTGACGCTGCCGTTTGACGAGACGAAGTGGCGTGCGCTGACGAATTATCAGGGCAGCTTCGTCACGCTCTTTGACCGCGAGGGCGCGCCGGAACCGGGCGGCACATCCAGCCTTGCCGTGATGCTCTACCCGAAAAACGAGCTTCCCATGCGCCAGATCTATCTGAACACGGTGCTGGAGCTGCGGCAGATGCTGACGGATTTTTCCGTCACGCCGCTGCACATCGGCGAGGACGCCTGCGAATTTGAGTATGAGGGCAATGTGCAGAACCTGCGGATGCGGTTTTGTCAGCGGATTTTCCGCGATGACCTGATCTGTTCCGCGACTGGGGGCTGCGCTGCCGCAATCGCTGCGGAACAGCTCCCGCGCCTGAAAGAGCTTGCGGGGCAGATCCGGATTTCTGAAAGGAGTGTTTCATCATGAAACAAAAGCTGTCACTGAAAAAAATCGTCATCCTGATCGCGGCGGCGGTCGGGACGGCACTGCTGGTCGTGGTCGGTGCAAAGCTGCTTGGCTATCAGGGCGGCGGCAATGACGGCGACACGAGCTGGTGGAATATGATGCACACTTTATTCTGAGGCAGATGCGCCTTTTCCGTTCTCAACCCTTTCCACACCCGTATCGGGACTCCGGTTTCGATACGGGTGCTTTTTTGCTGTCCGGCATCCGGCACAGAACGGCTTGACAAAAAACGGCATTTCGTGTATAATACTGATAACTGTCTCACTGATTTCCTGATGTGACATGACGAACGAACAGACACTGCATCTAAATTTATAACGATATTGCTTTATATGTCAGGGGGTAATCCATATGAGAATTGCGATCTGTGACGACGACAGCTTTTTCCGCAGTCAGATCCGGCGATGTCTCTTACAGTACGATTCCGGTCTGGAGCTGACCGAGTTTTCCTCCGGAACCGCACTGTGCGAATCCGACGCGGAATTTGATGTGATCTTTCTCGACTTTGAAATGCCCGATCTGAACGGCATGGACACCGCACGACGGCTGCGCTCCGCCGGACGGACCGACTACATCATTTTTCTGACCGCACACACCGAAATGATCTTTGAGGCCTTTTATGTCAGGGCGTTCCGCTTTCTGCAAAAGCCGCTTCAGCTTCCCGAAATGGCCGAGGCGCTGCGGGCGGTGCAGGCGGAAATCGCCGAGAACAGTGTGCTGATGGTCAGTGTCGGCGGCAGCATTCTGCGGCTGCATTCGCGGGAGATTCTGTACCTTGAGGCATACGGCGACGGCGTGTTCATCTACCATGTGCAGGGCGATGTCTACGATGTGCATGAGCCGCTCAAGGCGGTTGCCGAACGCCTTTCTGCCGCGGAGTTTTTCCGGATTCACAAGTCCTACCTTGTCTCCATGCGCTATGTACAGGCGGTGCGCGGCGGGAATGTCCTGATGGACGACCAGACCGAGCTGCCGCTGGCGCGGAGAAATACCGCGGCGTTCAAATCCGCCTATCTGGACTATGTGCGGGCGCACGCCGGAGGAATCTGACCGTGAACGGCCTGCTGAAAGACATTGTCGATCTGATTGTCGAATGTACGAAGCTGATGCTCTGTCTGCGCGGATTCCTCGATTACAGCTTCCGGCCGTCCCGTGCGGCGGGCGGTGTGCTCTGCGGCAGCATCGCCGCGATGATTCTGCTGCACGCGCTGAA
>JAFPQL010000274.1 GCA_017414145.1 Oscillospiraceae bacterium
GGGACATGAACATCACGATTGCTCTGCCCTCCATTTTCGGCGGCTTATCGACCACTGCGGCATCCGCGAGCATATCGCGGTAGCGCTCCAGCAGCTCTCTGCCCAGCTCCGGGTGTGCGATGGCGCGCTTGCGGAACCGCACGGACACCTTGATCTTGTCGCCGCCCTGCAGGAATTTCTTGCCCTGCGAGACGAGGCGTTCAAAGTCGTGCTTTTCAATGGCGGAGAACATCCGGATCTCCTTGATCTCGACGATGCGCTGATTCTTGCGCGCTTCCTTTTCGCGCTTCTGCTGCTCAAAGCAATACTTCCGGTAATCCATGATGCGGCAGACAGGCGGTGTCGCCTGCGGCGCGATCTTCACAAGATCCAGATCCTGATCGAACGCGAGCATCTGTGCATCTCTGGCGGACATGACTCCGCGCTTGACCCCTTCCGCGTCAATGACCAGCACCTCGCGGTCGCGGATCTCCTCATTGATTTGCAGTTCCTGCTTGCTAATTGCCAAGCACCTCCGTTCAATATTCATTCTGTGAAAATAACAAAAATGAGAGCAGCGGGTCTGCTGCTCTCACTCATACCTCTGTCCAAAGCCCTGCGGGCCTTCGGTTCTTCCGGATGAGATTACCGCTTCGCATCTTTCAGCCTGCGGTGAGAACGCATTGTTCCGCTTGCAATCTACCCGTATATTTTACCGGATTCCGCGGCATTTGTCAAGGGTTCCCGCCAACTTTAGGCATCCTGCACAATTTCAGAGCTCCAGATCGGGGATGGCTCCGGCAAGATATTGCAGCAGACGGGCATTGTCCTCCGCCGTGAGGACCGTATCGCCGGTGGTTTCGGCGTTGCGCAGCCCCTGCACGGTCACGGTGACCTCCGTGTCCTCCGCCAGATACCTCGCCAGCAGAATCGCGTCCGCAATCTGCACCTTTCCGCTGCAGTCCACATCGCCGCACAGCATCTGCGCCGTTGCCTCAGAGGTCGTTGTTTCGGTGGTCGTTGCGGTCGTTGTGGTTGTCGTAGTTGTCGTGGTATCCGCAATCACCGCACGCGGCACGACAGCAACTGTGTAGTTGACCACGCCGGTGCCGGTCATATTGCTGCCGAGCGTCATGGTTTCGTTTGCGTCCAGCTCCTTTGCGAAGATTTCAAAGGTCTCGGTGTTGGAGCTGGCGGCAATCATGCCGGTGTTTGTCCAGCCGGAAAGCCAGCGCGGCTTGATGCCCTGCTCCACGGACAGCCGCGTATCGACCATGACATAGACCGTCAGCGGCAGCGCGGCGGTCAGCTCCGCCAGATCGCCCGAATAGGTCTTGGAATTGCACGCGGGGCGGATGTACTCCGCGCCGGCCAGCTCATTCGGCACGATCACATAGGTAAAATCGCGGTCGCCGAAGATCCGTGCGCCGACCTTCAGATTCTCCTGCACGCTCCAGTTTCCGCCGTTTGCGATGTCATGTACGACGAGCTTCTGAATCTGCTCGCCGGCATATTCCGGCTCCTGCTGCGGCGGCTCGGTTGTCTGCGTCCCGTTTTCCGTTTCCGGCAGCGGGGTCAGTCCGATGACATTTTTGCCCCAGTTGCCGTACCACGCATAGCCCGTCCGGCGCTCCTGACTGATCTCCGCGACATTGTAATGCACAGAGCTGTCGCGGTCGGAAAAGAGCGGCACCTGCCGGTCGATGTCATAAAACCGCGCCCAGATCGGGCCGGCGCCCTGCTTCTGCACGACGACCTTGTCATCGCCCTGCGACACCCACTCGATGTTGTAAAGCGCCGCCTTTTTGAACCATTCGATTGCCGCGTTGACAGCCGCCGCAATGTCCGTGCGGCCAGTCTCCTGCGCGTACTTGTAGAGGAAGGTGATGACCCCCGCGCTCTCGCTCGTGCAGAGCGACGGCAGCTCGTAGGCTCTGGCCTGAGCCGGTGCGAGCGTCGATTCATCGTGCTGCTGACACCACGCGGTTTTCACGCCGTTCACCGGAATCTGCATCTTCAGCAGACAGTCGATTGCCGCGTCAAGCGACTGCTGCGCCCGCTGGGCATACGCATCGGAAACCGCCGTAAAATCGCCGGTTTTCCGGCTCATCTCCTTCATGATCTCCATGATGTGCACATAGGCGCCGTCATTGAGCGTGATGTGCGCGTGATAGGTGCCGGGCGTATTCAGCACCTGCATATAGCCGCCGTTTGCATACTGCATTTTGAACAGGCAGTCCACGCCGCGCAGCGCACAGTCCAGATACTTCTGCTGACCGGTCTTTGCGTACACCCGCATCAGAATGCGGATCTGCGAGGTGGTCGCGTCGTTGTCAACCGTGGAATGCGCCCAGTCGCCGGTCTGCTCGGTCGCCATGCCCTTGCGCCAGCCGCCCTCGTTCGGAATCTGGTAGCGGATGCAGTCGTCCGCGATGCGGGCCGCCTCGGACGAGCCGAACCAGTCCGCGGATTTTTTCAGGTAGGTGCTCCACGGATAGTCGTCCGCCGCGGCTGTCGCCGTCAGACCGCGATCTGCCGCACCGTTCCCCGCCGGCAGCGCCGCGTGCGCAAGGCTCAGCGTCATCACGGCGCCGAGCAGCACCGCCGCACATTTTCTCATCTTTCTCTTCATGGTAACTTCCCCCGTTCTTCCCGCAGAATATTGCGGTATTTTCTCCATTATAGCCCATTTCTTGCGAAAATGCAATAACATATCCGCGCCGGATTATGACGGATTATCCACTCCGCGGCCTTTCGTTATCATTTCAAAGCAATTCACAAAAGCTTTAGATGGAATAGACAGATTTCGCGCCGTTTTCTCGTTGACTTTTCGACAAATCTGTGGTATTATAAATAAGAATAGAGAATCGGGTATTATCGGCTTTCAGGGAAAATTCGGGAAGGGAGGGAACGGCGTGACGATCACACTGATGTCCTACATCCTGCTGGCCGGGATGTTTCTGACCGGCGGTGTCATCATCTACATTCTGCTCGATCAGCACGACAATTCCATGCGGGAATTTGCCGTTCTCGGCCTGTTCTGCTCCATCCTCACGATGCTCTCCTACTTCGCCGAGCTCAATACGCCCGGCATGGCGGCAAAGGTCGATGCCGTCAAGTTCGGCTATATCGGCAAGGTCTTTGTCACGCCGATGCTGCTGATGCTGGTCGTCCGCTACTACAATGTCAAGGTCGGCAGGCTCTGGCAGATTTTGCAGTATGCCATCCCGATCATCACACTCTGGCTGGTCTTCAACTGCGAGGACAACCAGCTCTATTACGCCGACATCCGCATGACCGCGGAGGGCATTGTCCGCATCGAGCCGGGGCCCTTTTACTACCTCTACATGGGCTATAACACAATGCTCACGATGGTCTACCTCGGCTTCTGCCTCTATCACCGCGCCGGCCTGCGCGGCAGAGACAAGATCAACAACACCCTGCTGATTTTCGCAAGCCTGATGCCGTTTCTGGCGCTGCTCGCCTATCTCTCCGGCTGGACAAACGGCTTTGACACCAGCCCCGTCGGCGTCATGGCAGGCGCGCTCATCATCGCAATCTCCATTTTCCGGTACGGCCTGCTCAACAAGGACGAAATGCTCCAGAGCATGGCAACCGGCCTCGTCTTTCTCGACGACGAATACCGCCTGATCTACGCCAACCGCGCCGCCACCCGCCTGATTCCGGTGCTGGGCAATTCCCGCACGGTGCATATGCAGGATCTCTCACCGCTCTGCACCGCGGAGTACGCCACGATTCAGCATGACGGCGCAACCTATCAGCGCAAGATCACCGACTGGAGCAGCGGCGACGGACATCACGGCAAGCTGCTGACCTATGACGACATCACGGAGATCCGGGCGCGCCTCAACCGCGACGGCATGACCGGTCTGCTCAATCACGCCACCTTCTACCCCATGCTGGAGGACGCCATGACCGAGGCGGGACGCGGCAGCTATCCGCTCTCCGTCTCCATCGCGGACATCGACAGCTTCAAGAAGATCAACGACAGCTACGGCCACGCAAACGGCGACATCGTGCTGATCGCAATGGCGCGGATCCTGCAGGAAATCTGCGGGGAGCACGGCTCCGTTTTCCGGTACGGCGGCGAGGAATTTGCCGTCATCTTCCGCTGTGACGCCAAGACCGCCGAGCGCACCATGCAGGCGGCGCTGGAGCGCTTCACGGCCGTCGAATTTGACTTTACGGAGCAGCCCATCACCTTCAGCTACGGCTCCGCCGAATACAACTGCATCGAAAGCTCCGTCGAGCTCTTTGACCGCGCCGACCGCATGATGTACGAGCGAAAGCGGCTCCTGCACCAGAAGGAGCGTCCCGTACAGACCGGCGACCCGGCTGTCAAAGCGGAGTTTTCCGCGTAAATCCAAATTTCAGAAAAGGAACTGCATATTATGCTTGGATCTGATTACCGCGAACTGATCGTCCCGCGTCTGGACGGAAGCTGGAAGGCGCCTGCCGTACTCATCGGCGGTGCCGCCCTGACCGTCATGGTGACTGCGTTTTCCCTGCTGACGGGCAAATTCCTGCTGCTGCTGCTCGCTGCCGCCGCAGGCTTTGCCACATGGTATTTCTGGACGACCCAGCGCGTCGAGTATGAGTATATCATCTCCGGCGACGAGCTAGAAATCACGAAAATTCTGGCGGAAAGCCGCCGCAAGCCGATGTTTGAGGCTTCGCTCAAGGACTTCACCGCCTTCGGCAGACTGGCCGAGATGCCTGCCGCCTCCCCCTCGCAGACAGTCGTGCTCGCCTGCTCCGCACAGGATGAAACCGCATTTTGTGCCGATCTTGCGCATCCGACATACGGACAGACGCGCCTCGTCTTTACGCCGAACGACGACATCCTGTACTACCTGTCGCTCCATCTGCCCCGGAATCTCGACTTCCGCTGGAACAAGCCCGCTGAAGCCTGATCGTTCTGCCACATCCGGCGCACCGGCAGCCCCTGCCGCTTACGCCCGAACACTGAAAGCATCGAGGTGTCTGATATGAGGCTGGTTACCCCTCTCGAAATGATGAAGCTCGAAGACCTTGCCAATCAAGCAGGTGTCACCTACGAAAAAATGATGGAAGCGGCCGGTACCGGACTGGCAGCGCATCTCGCAAAATTTGCGGAAAGCCTCGGAACCGGCGCCATCGTCTTTCTCTGCGGAAACGGCAACAACGCCGGCGACTGCTTTGTCGCGGCAAAGCTGCTCTCCGCACGGTTCCGCGTGACGGTCTGCCTGACAAACGGCATTCCGAAGACGCGCACCGCCTACACCAAATACAAGGAAATGGGCGATGTTGCCATGCTGACAGACCCCGCCGAAATCAAGGCGGCCGTTGCGCAGCATCAGCTCATTGTGGACGGCGTCTTCGGCATCGGATTCCGCGGCGAGCTGAGTCCGGCTGTGCGGGAGCTGTTCGCTGTCATCAACGCGGACAAGGAGAAAAAGTGCATCGCCGTGGACATTCCGAGCGGCGGAAATGCCCTCGGCGGCACAGTCGCGGCAGGCGCGCCCCGCTGCGCCGCAACGATCACCTTCGGCGCGGCCAAGCGCGGTCTGCTGATGCCCCCGCTCTCGGAATACTGCGGCATGGTGCAGCTCGTCGAAATCGGCATCCCGCAGGAGGCCTTTGACGCGCTGGGCTATCCGGTCAGCCGGATCTCCGCCAATACCGTCAAAGCCATGCTGCCGCCGCGTCCGGACAATTCCCACAAGGGGATGTTCGGCAAGCTGCTGATCGTCGCCGGCTCTCGCAATATGCCCGGCGCGGCCATGCTCGCGGTACAGGCAGCCCTGCGCAGCGGTGTCGGGCTCTGCTGCATCGCCTCGGAGGAGTCGGTCTGCCGTATGGTCGTCAGCAGTGCGCCGGAGTGCATGATGCTGCCCGTCCCGACCGACGCAAAGGGAATGCTCTGCATCCAGTCCGTCAAGCCGATTCTCGATTACGCCAAAGGCTGCACCGCCGTGCTGATCGGGCCGGGGCTCGGACTGTCCGGCGAGATCAGGCAAATGGTCGGCGGACTGCTCCGCGCACTGAATTGCCCCGTGATTCTCGACGCGGACGGTCTAAATGCAGTTGCCGACAGCATAGATATATTGCAGGAGGTCAAAAAGCCGGTGATCCTGACGCCGCACCCCGCCGAAATGGGCAGGCTCATGAGCTGCTCGGTCAATGAGGTGCAGAAGGACCGCATTGCGTCGGCGAAAAAACTCGCGGAACGGTTCCCGAAAACGGTTGTCGTGCTGAAGGGCGCGGGAACAGTCGTCGCAAACGCGGAACACGCCGCGATCAATATGACCGGAAACTCCGGCATGAGCAAGGGCGGCAGCGGGGATGTTCTCGCCGGCATCATCGGCGGGCTGACCGCACAGCAGATTCCGCCCGAGGCATCTGCGCTCTGCGGCGTGTATCTCCACGGCCTTGCCGGAGACTGCGCAGCGGCGGAATTCTCCAAACGGGCAATGCTGCCGAGCGACCTGATCCGGCAGCTCCCGCTGGTTTTCGGCGATTACGACTGATTGTTGCAAATATACAGAACGAGGACGCTCCTCTGAAAAGAAGCGGTTGTCAAAAGCAAATCACATATGGAGGTTGCTTTCATGAAACCACTGATTTTCCGGAGGAGGGTCCTCTTTTTTGCACTGCCGTTGCTGCTCCTGACGGCGGGCTGTACGGCGTCGCCGCAGAAGGAGACGGTCATCCGGCCGCAGCTTTCCGGTGCCTATTCCGTCAGCGCGTCGCTGCAATACGGGGAATCGCAGACCGCGGAGCTGACGCTGACGCGCTGCGGAAAGGGCAACTGGGACGCGGAATTCTCCGAGCCGCCGGCGCTGGCGGGCGTCCTGCTCACGCTGGAGGGCAATGCGGTCACGGCGAGCTACAAGGGACTTGCCTTCACGGTGCCAAAGTCCGCGATGCCCGCGAAAGCCATGCTCTGCATCCTGACGGATGTGCTGGACGGCATGGATACGCCGGACGGTGTCTCCTGCTCGCGGCTGGAGGACGGCAGACTGGTCTGTGCCGGCGATGCCGAAAACGGAACCTATACCGTCACCTTCACGGATGCCGGCGTTCTGAGCGAATTTGAGATGCCGAGCCAGCCCCTGACCGCCGAATTCCGCGATTATCGCGCCGGAGCCGCCGGTACCTCCGCGCCGCCCGCACAGACCACAGCCGACCGCACCGCGTCTGCGGACAGCACATCGGGCAGCACATCCGGTACGGCTTCTGACACACAGTCTACAGCAAAAAGCGAGGGCGTGTCGCAGTGACACGCCCTCAGCTTTATGATTGTTTTGACCCAACAGTCTGAAACAGAGCTGTTGATATACTGAAGATTATTTCTCCGGCAGAGTCTTTGCAGAACCAGCCAGATACTTCAGCAGGGAAGCAACGTCATCAGAGTTCAGCGCACCCTTGCCGTCTGCGAAGCAGTCAGCGTTCACTTTACCCTGAGCCGTAACCGTGACCTTGTCCTCCGCCAGATAACGAGCAAGCAGGACAGCGTCAGCAATTTTAACATCGCCGCTGCAGTCAACATCGCCGTAAAGAGGATCGTCGTTATCGTTCTTGGAGCTGGAGGTCGTCGTGGTGGTGGTAGATTCCGTGGTATCATCCGGGATAACACCCTCAGTGATCTTCGGCAGATCGACACGGCCATCCTGCAGGTACTCGGTGATCCATGCGAGCGGAGCATTCCAGTTGATCGTCACCTCGTTGGTGGACCAAGCCTCGATGGAGTCAACGAAGCATCTCTGAGACGGGTTGTCTTCCTTGCCCGGCACGAAGC
This sequence comes from Oscillospiraceae bacterium, assembly GCA_017414145.1. The sequence goes on from JAFPQL010000274.1 coordinate 7,781, forward strand.
CCAGAGCACGGACATACGGATCCTGCAGGCCTGCATTCGGGCCGCCGGAGAGGATGCCGTCCGGAGCGGTCGGCAGCGACTTGTCGAGCTCATGAGACCAATATCTGTGGTGCGGGTTGTGCTCACGGTAAGAACCGTAGCCGGTGACGAAGGAGAAGGACAGCGGGTTGCAGCCCAGCAGGTAGTTCATACCGGTGACAACACCGTCCATGTACTTCTTATCGCCAGTTGCGTCATAAGCGTAGGCCATAACAGACAGGTTGTTGATAACCATGGAGTTGGAGCCCCACTCATAACCGTGGATGATGATGTCAGCCTTGAGGTTGTTCGGGTCATTGTAGCCCGGGCCGTCGTACTTGTACGGAATGCTGTAGCCTTCAGCATCTTCGCACTTGAGGTACTCGTCAGCAGCATTCAGGACAGACTTCTTCAGGGTGCTGATCTGGCTGGCATCCAGCAGGTCAGCGTGCAGCAGGAGCGTCATGGAGCCGGCAGAACCGGTGTTGCCCCAGTTGTAGGTGGTGAAGGAGCCTTCGCCGGAAGCGTTCTCACCGCCGGTGATTCTGGTGGTGACTTCAAATGCCTTGTCGTATTTCTTCATATCCGCCAGATAGGTGGAAGCGGAGGTATCGCCGAGGACGGAAGCGGAGGTGAACAGCTCGCAGGCTGCCCAGTAGAAGTCATCTCTGACCTCGTTGTCGCCGTACGGGCCGCCGCCCTTTGCTTGCCACATCGGAGCGTACAGCGAATCTTCTCTGAGCTCTTCCTTCGGGCACTTGCAATTGAGGGTCGGGTGCGTGGTCTCGGTCATGTCTGCCGGATAGTAGTTATCCTGTGCAGCCTTATAGGAGGTCTTTGCTGCCTCCAGATACTTTGCGGACTTGGAGGAATCGTAGTCCTTCCAGAGTCTTGCTGCCTGTGCAGCGCAGGCTGCATAGTTCAGCGTTGCTGCAAAGGTAGGCGGCTTGACGATTCGTCTGGTATCCCAGCCGCCGTCTTCCTTCGGGCCGTCGTAGTCCCACGGCTTGGTTGCAAGGCCGGTCCACTTGTGGTCGTGGAGCTTGTGATAGACCATGCCGGCTCTCTCGCCCCAGGTCGGCTCATTGGACTGGACGACCATCTGGCTCATGAAGTCGATTTCAAATGCGCACTCGTCGAGGATATCCGGATGGCCGTTGCCTGCTTCCGGAATCACGACCGTGCCGGAGCCGTCGGCAAACTTCTTCTTGCCGGCATCAGACGGATACAGGAGCGCACGCTCATACATATTCTGGAGTGTCCAGACGGAGATACCGCCGTTGACGACATACTTGCCGTGGTCACCGGCATCGTACCAGCCGCCGTTTGCGGTGATCGTGGAGGAAGCATAGGTGCCTGTCGCCTCTTCCGGCTTGGAATACTCGTTCTTCCAGATCTTCTGGACAGAAGCGGTATCGGTCTTGTGGCCGCCCTGGTGCGCAAGCTTGGACTTATCCTCACCGGAGGTGATGTATGCCTCCTTGATATCCACACCGGAACGGTTCTGATAGAAGTAGTTGATCGAGTTCGTCAGCAGATCGTGGCCGGACTCCTTGTAGATGTCGTCGCCGATCTTGAACTCATAGGATCTCCAGTCCTTGCCCTTGATGCGCAGGTAATAAGTACCCGGCGTCGTGTACTCGGAGAAGTCCAGCTTACAGGTGTTGTCATCGGACTGGGCATCATGCTTGACCGTTGTGGTCTTGCCGGTGTAGACAACTGTGCCGGAGCTGGAAACCAGCTCGAAGTCATAGCTGCCGCTCAGGCTGATCTTCTCAGCGCCGTGCATGATGTCGCCGCCGTTGTCACCGAGCGTCGCAATCTTCGCATACTTCGACAGATAGCCGATCTGGTTGACGGAGATGTAGTTGTTGTCAAGGCCGCTGTAGGAACGGCTGATTGCGCCGTAGCGCTCATCAACATCTGCACCGCAGCCGCCTTGCTTCTTGGTCTTGGTGCCGCAGGTCGTGCAGTCGATGTGCATATCCTTGAACCAGATCTCGTCGCCGTCAACCGCATTGCCCTTTTCGCCGCCTGCGAAGTGGAATGCCCACTCCATGCCTTCCAGATCCTTGGTGCACTCGAAGGTGCCTTCCCAGGTCTTCCAGTCGGTGGAAAGCTCAACCGGGGAGCCCCAGCCGTTTCCGTTGCCCATGTGCGGACCCATGACGAAGCCGTCCGGCTTCAGGTCAAAGTACTCCTCGTACGGGCTGTTCGGCTGACCGATCTTGGAGTTCAGCTTCATGCCGTTGCGCTTTGCCTTCGCAGAGAAGCTGACCTTGTAGCTGTGGCCTGCCTTGAAGTCGAGGTTTCTGTGGCGGAACTGCAGGTCCCACGCCGCCTTGTCGCCGCCGTTGGCGGTCTCAATGATGCAGTGGAACGAGCCGTTCTCGATCCTGAAGTCCTGCTTTGCGGGGCTGGACTCACAAGTGTGCCACGGAAGTGCCTTGTACTCGAAACTGGTCTCACCAAGCACTTCGACCGCAGATGCGGATAACGGCGCCATGAAACCGACAGCCGTTGGGGCGACCATTGCAGCAGCAGCAAGGCTCGCAATGATCATTCTTGATTTCTTGTGCATAAGATACCCTCCCGTTTTTATTTATATAACCGGAGCCAGTACACGCCCCGTTTATATCCATGGAAAGACCGACAGTATGGTTTCGGTGATCCGCAGCAGACCCGTGCTTCCGCTCCGGACTGTTATCAACTGAGTGTGTTCAGCCCCCGAAAATATACTGTCCGTACAAATATTGGAATTTACCGGCAGAACCCGCCCGTAAATCTCATTGATATCATTATAATACAACTTCCGGTAATTGTAAAGGGCTTTTTGAAACTTTGTCGGAAGTGTAAAAAACGGTTTGTGTTTTTTGTGGATGTTCCACAAGCCAAAAGCGATTGCCGCATGGCATTCCGGTTTTGCATCTGTAGAATACAGGGCATGATACTACATTTTGTAGAATTACAGCGAAAAATGCCGCCGAAAAGTTTTCGTCAGGCGCTTGACAAGCAGCGGGATTTGTGATATAATCAGTTTGCTGCGTTAAAGCATTGCAGCTTAAAAGTGCAAAAGTGCTTTGCCGGCATATACTATTATAGATTACGGAGGAGTTCCCATGACAGCATCCCAGATTATCACACTGGTTGTGGTCGCGGTTTATGCCGCAGTCATGGTCAGCATCGGACTGATTACCTCCCGCAAGACGAAAAGCGTCAACGACTTTGTCTTCGGCGGCAACAAAATCGGCCCGTGGATGACCGCATTCGGTTTCGGTACTACTTATTTTTCGGCCGTCGTGTTCATCGGCTATGCCGGACAGTTCGGCTGGAGCTACGGCGTTTCCGCCGCGTGGATCGGCATCGGCAACGCGGTCATCGGCGCGACCGTCGCGTGGGCGGTGCTCGGCAAGCGCACCCGCCTGATGACCAAGCATCTCGACGCCAAGACCATGCCCGACTTTTTCATGAAGCGGTACAACAGCTCCGCGCTGAAAACCTGCGCCGCACTGATCGTATTCCTGTTCATGATTCCCTACACCGCGTCGGTCTACAACGGTCTGTCCCGTCTGTTTGCGATGGCATTTGACCTGAGCTCCCCGCACGCCTATGAATATGTCATGATCGCCATGGCGGTGCTCTCCGCGATTTATGTCGTGCTGGGCGGCTATTCCGCAACCTCCGTCAACGACTTCATCCAGGGCATGATCATGCTGGTCGGCATCGCGGCGGTCGTCATCTCCGTCCTGAATTACAACGGCGGCTTCTTCTCCTCCGTGGACAAGCTCCGCGAGATCCCCGATGTCGCGGACGGCAAGCTGGCATCCCTTTTCGGCCCCGACCCGATCAATCTGTTCGGCGTGGTCGTGCTGACCTCGCTCGGCACATGGGGTCTGCCGCAGATGGTACATAAATTCTACGCAATCCGCGACGAGAAGGACATCAAGCGCGGACTGATTATCTCGACCTTCTTCTGCCTCGTCGTCGCAGGCGGCTGCTATCTGCTCGGCGGATTTGACCGTCTGTTCAACACGCTGAAGGACGACGGCTCCGGCAAGAATGTGATTGCAGTGCTGTCAAACGGCAAACCGGAGTTTGACGCAATGGTTCCGGCCATGCTTCAGAAGGCGCTCCCGACGCTGCTGATCGGACTGGTCGTCGTGCTGGTGCTGAGCGCCTCGCTCTCGACGCTTTCCGCGCTGGTGCTGACCTCGTCCACGACGCTGACGCATGATCTGATCCGTCCCGCGGCGAAGGGCAAGATGAACGACAAGCGCGAGTTCATCACGATGCGCGTGCTGATTCTGTTCTTCCTGCTGGTTTCGGTGCTGATTGCGATGAACAAGAACGCGGCGATCACGACGCTGATGAGCTACAGCTGGGGCGCGCTGTCCGGTTCCTTCCTGGGGCCGTTCCTGTGGGGACTTTACAGCAAAAAGACCTCGCGGACGGCTGTGTGGACGAGCTTTGCGCTCGGTGTCCTGCTGACGCTGTCGCATATGTGCATTTTCTCGTTCTTCCCGTCGCACTTCACGGGACTGGTGGACTGGGCGAAATCGCTGCCGCTGAATCTGGCGTCTCCGATCAACGCCGGTGCGCTGCTGATGATCTTCTCGATTGTTCTGGTGCCGGTGATTTCGGCATTCACAAAGCCGGTTGAGAAGGAAACGACTGAAAACGCCTTCAGCGCATTCAAGGCATAAGAAAAGGCTGCGGGAAGCCCCCGCAGGCATCTCCCAATGTCCCCCGCGATACAAAATATGAAACCGGCGCTGCCATATATCTCACTGGCGGCGCCGGTGCTTTTTATTATGCAGTCGCTTTGGATGTTGTTTGATTGGGGCAAAGTTCGTTTGTGCCGTGCTTTCGCCGGCGGCGGACTTTACGCCCGGCAGTGATTGACAATCTGTTCAGATCGTGGTATAATCAAATTACAGTCAAATATCTTGTGGATTTCCGCAAGCACACACCGAACAGGGGGAACAATCATGAAAGGTAAAAGAGTCATCTCATTCGCAATGGCATTTGCGCTGACGGTCACAGGGCTGCTGAACGGCAGTCCGGTCTCCGCTGCAAATCAGCCCGAAGCCTCGGAAGCTGACCTGCCCATCGCGTCTGCGGACAACGCCTTCGGCGCCATGCTGTCGCAGAAGTTCAATGAGCAGTACGCCGGTCCGGAAAACGGATGCAGAGTGCGCGATGTCGAAATGGACGGCATGACGGCATCCGTCACGCTGGAAGCTGCACAGGATTGCAGAGTCGCCGTCTGCGTGTACGCCGACCCGTGTCAGGACGGCGCACCGGTTATGATCGGCTCCGGCGTGCAGGCTGTTGCCGCCGGCGCGGAAAGCGTGTCCGTCCCGATTGCGGCGGAGAGCCTTCCGGATTACTATCTGCTGAAGGCGTATCTGATCGGTGAGGACGATGTGCCGCTGTCCGAGGAGTATGTCAACCCGATGCACACATGGAAAATGCGGCGCCTGCTGCAGTCTACCGTCAGCGACTATTCCGGCTATTCGGTGCTGAATCTCGATGACAGCGCGATGACCAATTTTGCAGTGTACCGCAAGGATGTCGAGGTGCTGCACAGCAGCGAAACCGAAAACATCGTGACGGAGCAGCAGACAGAAAAGGGCATTTATCAGATCCGGAACTACACCGGCCCCGTCACCGCGGGAAAGGTCGTTTCGATTGAAGCGGAGGGCGCCCATGCCGTGATTTTCCGCATTGTCTCCGCGGAGACGGCGGACGGCGTGACAACCGTGCAGGCGGATCCGGCGCTGGAGGCCGCGGATGTCTTTGCATTCGTCAAGTATGAGACAAATCCCGACCAGCAGGATGTGCAGTACACCCCGCCTTCTGCCGACGAGCTGCCGGAGGGCATGACCGTCAGCGGCGTTGTGGTAAATCCGGATGATGCGGCGGAAACCACGACGGAGCCTGCCGCGGAAACGACCGCGGAAACGACAACGGAAACGACTGCGGAAACCGCCGCGGAAGCCCGGACAGAGGAACCGACAGAGGAGCAGACGGCGCCCGCACAGGATGCCGCGCCGAAGCCGTCCGCCGGTCTGCCGGATGACAGCGGCGAGCTCGCCGTCGTGGCACCCTTCAGCAAAACCTTCCGGGTGGCGATCGGCGGAGAGGCGGAATCGGAAACCGAACACATGATCGAAGATCTGGCCGGAGACGGCACATCGTCCGCCAAAGCCGGAATATCCGGTGTTCTGGAGCTGACACTCGGCTTCAGCGCCAGTTATTATCAGTCCGGCGATGTGGATTTTACAAGCCTGAACCTTTCGCTGGATGTTTCGGTCCGCGCAGAATTCATGCTCGGTCTGAGCCGGAATATTCCGCTCGGCGTCGGCGCCTGTCTGGATAACGGCGCAGGTGTGGAATTCCACATCGGACCGTATCTGTACGGTGAGATCACCGGCACCTTCTCGGTCGGAATGCTGTGTCACATGGACTTCAGCCTGAAATCCGGCTGGACTGCCCGCAAACCTTCTCTGAACATTGATTTTCGTGTGGAGGGACGGCTCGGCATCGGCATCGGCATCGGCGGCTCGATCAATGTTCTGAAATTAAAGGAAATCTCGGTCGGTGCGGATGCCAATATTGGCTTTAAAGTGGAGATCGCCACCGCCGAACCGCATCCGGTCTGCAAGAGATGTGTTGAAGGAAAAACGACCTTTGAGATCGTCTTCAGCGGAAAAATCGGGCCGTTCAGTGCAGAAAAGACCTTCAGCTGGGATCTGTTTGAGTTTTATATTTCTGATTCAGCCGGCATGGGACTCGGTGAATGCCCGAACAAGAATGCGTCCGGAGAATCGGGACAGGAAGGTCAGGAGGGTCAGGAAGGACAGGAAGGTCAGGAGGGTCAGGAAGGGCAGGAGAACAAGGAGGATCCCGTTCTGACCCCGCTGGAAAGACGGCTCTTCCGGTTCATCCCGCGCGGAGACAGCGGCGAGGGCGGTTATTACCTCGCCCAGAACGGCAACGCATCGCAGGCAGACATTGAAGAAATCACCAGCTTCACGGTGCCGCGGTATTATAACGGCGCACCGGTTCACGGCATTTATAATTCCTGCTTCCACAATATGAAGAATCTCAAAACACTCTGGCTGCACGATCTGATCAAGACCATCGAACCGTCCGCATTTTCAGGCTGTACCAGTCTGGAGGAGGTCGTGCTGCCGTGCAATCTGCACACGCTGGGACAGTACGCCTTCCGGGAGTCCGGCATCCGGCGCATTGAGATTCCGGACACCCTCCACACGCTGGACAAGGGCGTGTTCTACAACTGTAAACAGCTTTCGTCCGTCACACTGCCGGTCGGATTTACGACGGTCGGACCGGATGCGTTTGCAAACTGCGTGCTTCTGAGCGACCTCAAGCATACCGGTTCCATCAGAGCCGTCGGAGACGGTGCGTTTGACGGCTGCAAAGCACTGAGCTTTGAGATTCCGGAATCGCTCCGGACAATCGGAAAACGGGCGTTTGGCAGCATCGGTGAACTGCATACCGCCGGCTCGCCGGAGAATGTGCTGGAGCTCTCGCCGAATGTCCGCTCTGTCGGGGATTCCGCATTCTACAACGCACCTGTGACGCAGCTGATCCTCCCGGCCATCTGCAATACTTCATTCAGTGACAACGCGTTTTCCAATATGCGCCTCATGAAAAAGCTCGTCCTGCCGGAGAATCTCCGGAAAATCGGGACGGGAATGTTCAACCGCTCCTACGAGCTGGTCACGATTGTCTGGCCGCGTGACCTGCGGGAAATCGGGGACAGCGCCTTCATGGACTGCTGGAAGCTGCCGAGGGCGGATTTCCCCGCGACGGTTCAGGTGATCGGCGAAAGCGCATTCCGCAACTGTCCGGAGTTGGAAAAGGGCAAGATGTACACGCTGCCGGGCAGTGTGCGCGAGATCGGCAGACTGGCGTTCTATCAGACCGGCTGCTACGGAATCACGCTGCCGGCATCGGTGGAGCGGGTCTATTTTGACGCATTCATCACGCTGAACGGTTCTGTTTCCTTCATGAACAAGACAACGGCGTTTCTGGACAATCCGCAGACATTCCAGCAGCTGTATGACACCTTCAAATCCGGAAGGCTGCCGACAGTTGCCTGCCTGATCGGCAGTACGGCGGGCGAATTCGCGTCCGATCCGGCGCATCCGTTCCAACTGGTCTATCTGATCCGTCCGAACAGCGATCTGTTCAACGCGCCGCAGGAGGAAAAGACCACGCTGAGAACGGCGACCTTCACTGATCTGAAGCCAAACACGCTCTACAATTTCTACGACCGTCTGGGCGACGAACTGACGGGAGAAACGCTGCTGTATCTGACGCAGGGAATGTCTGACGCAGACGGCAAGCTGACGGTGAAATACCGGACGATGTCGGAGGACACGGCGGCAGAGAAGTATGTCAGATGCCGCGAAGCGGAGGAAGTTGAGGAGATTCTGTACGGTGATGTGGACTGCAGCGGCGGAATTTCGATCGGAGATGCGATTCTGCTTGCGCGGTTCCTTGCGGAGGACCCCGGTGCTGTGATTACGGCGGAGGGCAAGATTCAAGCGGACTGCAACCGCGACGGACTCCTGAACTCTGATGACAGCATTGCGCTGCTGCAATATCTTGCGGGAATCCGCACGGAGCTCTGACCGGCGGGGAGCCCCCGCTGGCATGATCTAAAGTTCTCTGCGGGACAAACCAAAACCCGCAGCGTGTGTCCAAACTAAAGTTTTTGGTCGAGCTTTTTTCAAAAAGGCGGGGAGCCCCCGCTGGCATAATCTGAAGCTCGCCGCAAGCCAAAACGAAAGTTTCGGTCAAGCCTTTTCAAAGGCTTGCGGGTTCTTAGGGCAGAGCCCTAAGTCGCCGTCCGCAGGCGGCGAAACTCCCCCGCATAAGGAGAGCTCCGCACGGGGGTGAATTGCCGCATTGCGGCAAGAGGGGGACGCCCTGCGACAGAGGGCGTCCCCCTTTCTGCGTCTGTGCGAAGCGGATACCTCTTTTTAC
>JAFPQL010000275.1 GCA_017414145.1 Oscillospiraceae bacterium
AACCTGTTCTTCGACGACGGCTCCGGCTATGTGGACATGGGCATTGACAATGTCTACAACATCGAGGACAAGAAGCTGATTGCCGACACAACCCGCACATGGCTGGCGGTCAACGGACAGCCCGTCGCGTACTATCACACCGACACGATCGAGGGCGGCAAGGACGCAAACGGCAAGGAGCTGTGGTCGATCAACGGCTACATTCCCGCGCTTCTGAACGGCGAACGCGTGCGGCTCATCACCGTGTTCGATCAGGATCACAAGGAAGGCTTCATCGCCGGCGCACAGACCGATTACCGCAAGGGCGAGACGGATACCGTTGCGAAGGAGCTGACCGAGATCACGGACGGCGACAAGATCGACTTTGTCTGCGATTATTACACCTATGCAGGCGACTATCAGGACAGCTATATGCTCGGTGAGCAGCTGACTGTCAGCGGCGATCTGAAGCTCAGCGATGTTGAGCTGAAGGACGGCGCACTGAAGATCACCTATCTGTTCACGGACCGCTACAATCAGGAATACTGGTCTGCGGCGATTGATGTGAAGGAATGATTGAACAAATGCCCCGTCTGAAAAAGGCGGGGCGTTTTCTCAAAAGAGGGGGAAGACGATGCAGTATTATCTGATCTGGCTGGCGGGGATGAACCTGCTGGCGGTGCTGCTCTACCGGGCGGACAAGGGCAAGGCGAAGCGGAAGCAGTGGCGCATCCGGGAGCGGACGCTGCTGCTGACGGGACTGCTCGGCGGTGCGGCGGGGGCGCTGGCGGCGATGCAGCTTTACCGGCACAAGACGAAGCACTGGTATTTCTGGGCGGTGAACATTCTGGGGCTGCTGCTGCAGATCGGCATTCTGGCGGTCATCTTCTGGAAGAAAGCGCATTGACGGCGCCGGCGGGCAGTGTCCGCTGCCGATGCGGGACGGAAAGCGGGCAATCAGGCGTTCGGAACGGGGAACAGGGCATCGAATCACATCCCCAAACATCCGGTTGACAATACGCCCGAAATGTGGTATGATATATAAGTATATCTGCGCCGTTTTGCGGCAATCCATTCTTTCGCGGAGGCAGCTTCATGAAAATTCTTCACGCAGTCATTCAGGCTATCATCCAGGGGCTTACCGAGTTCCTGCCCGTCTCAAGCTCCGGCCACCTCAAGCTCTATCAGACCATCACCGGTCAGTCCGTCGAGGAAGGTACCTTCCTGCTCGTCATTCTCCACCTCGGTACGCTTGTCGCCGTCTGTATCGCATTCTGGAGCACGATCAAAGCCCTGTTCTTTGAGTTCTTCCGCCTCATGCGCGACATCTTCACCGGCAAATTCCGCTGGAAGGAAATGACCCCCGACCGCAGAATGCTTGTCATGCTCTTTATTTCGCTCGTGCTGCTCGTGCCGTTCTACCTCATCAAATCCGTCTTTGAGAATGTCACGCTGCCCGTGCTCGCGCTCTGCTTCCTCTTTACATCGGTCGAACTGTTCTTCGCAAGCCGCATCCGCAATACCAAAAAAACAGCCGGCGAGATCACCGTGCGGGACGCGACCGTCATCGGTCTGTTCCAGTGTGCGGCGCTGTTCCCCGGCGTTTCCCGCTCCGGCTCGACGATCTCCGGCGGCCTGTTCTCCGGCCTTGAAAAGGAGACTGCCGTCCGCTATTCCTTCGTGCTGGGCATTCCCGCCATTCTCGGCGGCTGCCTGAGCGAGCTGCATGACCTCATGAAAGGCGAAATCACCGTCGATCTCGCCGCCGCGCTGATCGGATTTGTCGTCGCGGCTGCCGTCGGCGTGCTGGCGATCAAGCTGGTCAAGTGGCTGATTAAGTCTGACAATTTTATCGTATTTTCGATTTATACATTCTGCGTCAGCCTGTTTACCTTCGGCTGGTGGATCTTCGCGCGGTAATCCCGATACAGAAAAATTGACACTGAAAATGCCGTATCTGCGGCGAAATTGAGTAATCAGAACAACGGAGGCAGCTCGGTTATTATGGCAGCTACGAAAAAACGGTCTGCGCCGTCCAAATCCGGCGCGGCAAGGCAAAAATCTACCGGAACACGCGCACGCAGCACATCCGCCGCGAAGTCCGGCAGCCGCAGTCAGGAGGTCCGGGCAGCGGAGACAAAGCAAAAGCCCGCAAAGGCCGCGGAAAAGCCTGCGCGCCCGATGAACAATCAGTTCTGGTCGGTCATCCTCTTTGCGACGGGCATTCTGGTGCTGATTCTCGCGTTCTTTCCGGGCGAAAAGGCGTGGAACTGGCTGCATAATTTCCTGCTGGGCGTGTTCGGCATCGGCGTCTTTCTGGTGCCGGTGATCCTCGGCTACACGGGCATTCTGGTCGGTCAGTCGCGCAGCCGGGAGGCGTCCGGACGGGCGGTCTGGGGCGTGCTGCTGACGCTTTTCTGCTCGACCTTCGTGCAGCTCTTTTTCGGCGTGATGCCGGTCGCGGACCCGCTGAAGCAGGGCTACGAGAACTTCCTGACGAAGCTCACCGAGCTCTGGCGGCAGGGCAAGGAGATGCAGGGCGGCGGCCTGATTTCGGGCGTGATTGCGCTCCCGCTGACCTCGCTGTTCGGGGATGTCGGCGCGAAGATTCTGATTATCTTGCTGATTATCGTGCTGGTGATGCTCCTGACGCAGCGCAGCATTCTGGAAGTGTTCAAGGCGCTTGCGAGCCCGTTTGTCTGGCTCGGCAAGGGCGTTGCGGCGATGGCGACGAAGGGCCTTGACGCCTACGAGGATGACGACGAGGACGACGATTTCGAGGACGATACCCCGCTGCCGCTGCCGACGGAATCCGTGCAGCCGCTGCCCGGTGACGAGCCCGCCATGCACTTTGAGCGCGGCAGAACCCGCAAGGCGCGAAAGGCCGCTGCCGGCAGAGAAATGGACGAAGTTGCGTTTATGCTCGACGGACGGGACGGCGCCGCTTCCGCCGATCGCTATGACAATATTGACGACTTCCTGCTCGATGTCCCGATCACGGGCGCTGCGCCGGACGATGCCGAGGTCAATCAGCTCGCGGAATCCCCGCAGAGCGGCGTCACGGGCTACAACATGAGCGAGGACGAGGAGGCCGACCTTGCGCGGCTGGTCGCCGATGCCGAAAAAGAGCCTGCTGAGGGCGCAAACCGGCTGCCGTGGATGACCGATGACGAGGACGGCGAGCACCGTCCCGCGGGCGACCCCGATGCCGGCGTCTACGATGAGGAGCCGGAGATCCCGTATGTTGCACCGCCGCTGACGCTCCTGAAACGCGCCGACAACTCGGCGAACGATGCCGAAAAATCTGCGGAGCTGCGCGAAAAAGCGGGTCAGCTCGTCGAGACGCTCGCCAGCTTCGGCGTGTCGGTGCGGATCACGGGCATCCGCAGAGGGCCTTCCGTCACGCGCTATGAAATCCAGCCGGCTGCCGGCGTCAAAATCTCGAAAATCACCGCACTTGCTGACGATATCGGACTGAACCTCGGCGGCAAATCCGTCCGCATCGAGGCGCCGATTCCCGGCAAGCCCGCGGTCGGCGTCGAGGTCCCGAACAACACCAAGGACATGGTCTCGCTGCGTGAAATCCTCGAATCTCCGGAGTTTCAGGACTCCGAGAGCCGCCTGACCTTCGCCGTCGGCAAGGACATCGACGGCAATGTGATTTTGGGCGATATTGCCAAGATGCCGCATATGATTATCGCCGGAACGACCGGCTCCGGTAAGTCCGTCTGCACGAACTCGATCATCATGAGCATTCTCTATCACGCCTCGCCCGATGAAGTCCGCATGGTGCTGATTGACCCGAAGGTCGTCGAATTTCAGCCGTATGACGGCATTCCGCACCTGCTGATTCCGGTCGTCACAAACCCGCAGAAGGCTGCCGGTGCGCTGAACTGGGCAGTGCTGGAAATGGAGAAGCGCTATGCGCTCTGCGCGCAGTACGGCGTCCGCGACCTGCGCGGTTATAATTTAGTTGCGGACAAGAATCCGGAGCTGAAGCGTCTGCCGCAGATTCTCATTATCATCGACGAGTTCGCCGACCTGATGATGACCGCGGGCAAGGAGGTCGAGGCGTCCGTCGTCCGCATTGCGCAGAAGGCGCGTGCCGCCGGCATTCATCTGGTCATTGCGACGCAGCGTCCGACCGTCGATGTCATCACGGGTCTGATCAAATCGAATGTGCCGAGCCGCATCGGCATGAGCGTGAAGTCGGCGCAGGATTCCCGCATTATCCTCGACTGCTCCGGCGCGGAGACGCTGCTCGGAAACGGCGACCTGCTGTTCTTCCCCAACGGCGCCAGAGAGCCGCGGCGTGTGCAGGGCTGCTTCACCTCGGACAGCGAGGTCGAGGCGGTGACCTCGTTCCTCAAGTCGAACGGCGCGTCGGTCTATGATGCCGAAATTATGGATGCCGTCGAGCAGAATGCCCCGCAGAACAAGCTCGACAAGACCGAGGACGACACCGGCGAGCTGACCGGTGACGAGGCGCTGATCGTCAAGGCGGCGGAGCTTGCGGTCGATGCCGGACAGCTCTCGACAACCGCTTTGCAGCGGCGATTAAAGCTCGGATATGCAAAGGCTGCACGCATCGTGGACGAGCTGGAAGAGCGCAATATTATCGGACCGTCGGAGGGCGCAAAGCCCCGCCGCGTCCTGATGTCCCCGCAGGAGCTGACCGAATGGAAGCTGCGTCTGGCGTCAAAGGGCGGAAAGATCGACTCGTCCGGAATGTAAAGCTGCGCAATATCTGTCAGAAATCGCAATTCAGACCAAGAATGCAGCGTTTCCCGCACACGGAATCTTGCAATGTTGCAATCTTGCAATGCGCTCAGATTGTCCAGTACCAGCGGCCGTTTTCCTTGATGCTCTCGATGCCGAGCGCCTGCTTTGCCTTGTAGAGCGTCCGCTGGCGGATGCCCTCGCTGTCTGCCATGTCCATGAGCTCCTGCTGGAGCTGGCGCGGCTCCGCTTCCGTCAGCCATTTTCGCAGAAAGTCCTTTGCCTTGTCAATCGGCGCCGTGCATTTTCGTTCGGCGTTCATCACCGCGGAGAGGTCGGCTTCGTATTCACCGAGCCATTCAAAATTGCCGTCACGCAGTGAAAATGCAGCAGGCTCTGCCATTTTCGCAAGGCTGTTCTTGATCTGGAAGATGATGCGGACATCGCTGTCTGCGGGATCGCCGGCGACCAGCAGGACGCTTCTCGCGGCTGCCGTCAGGTCAATGCTGCCGAGGCCGCGGTAGATCGACTTGATGCCCTGCATCTTGTTCATGTGACCGATCAGCACGATCGCGCAGCCGAATTCCTCGGCCATTTCCGAGAGGGCGGACATCACGGGGCGGACTTCGTTTGCGCGGTGCATATCGACATCGCTGCCGAGATATGCCTGCAAGGGGTCGAGCACGACCAGCGCGGGACGCACGCGCTCCAGCAGGCGGACAAACCGGCTGTCGATGATGCCCAGCGGCGCCTCTGTGTCGTGAATGTGCATGATGAACCGGCAGTCCGCACCGGCACGGTCAAGGCGGGGACGCACGGTGTCCGCGACGCCGTCCTCGGCATTCTGATAGAGCACATACTGCGGCTGACCGGTCAGATCGCCCGACGGGAACGAGCATCCGCGGGAAACTGCTGCCGCGAGCTGCAGCGCGAGCGTGGACTTGCCCTCTCCGGGGTCGCCCTGAATGATCGTGACCTTGCCGAGCGGAATGTACGGCTCCCAGAGCCAGCGCGTCTCCTGCGGGGGCGTCTGGCAGTAAAAGCGCAGATCGCCGCCGATCATCGCGGAAAATTCCGCCGACCGTTCTTCGGGATTCAGCATAAAGATCGCTTCCTTTCATCAGTTGGAATCCGAGAGCAATGCCCTCTGATAACAGTCCCTTTCCGGGCAAAAGTTGTACGCTTTCGTGCAACTATGACAAATCTGTCATCAATTTTCTGCGATCTGACTATATGAGCGATTGATTATGCAGTGTAATCTGTGCAGATTCACGATGCCTGACGGTCATTGCAACATTGCAACATTGCAACATTGCAACATAGTGTACGCGTGCAATGAACGGGAAGATTGCAACATTGCAACATTGCAACATGGTGTACGCGTGCAATGAATGCGGAGAGGGGACAACGCCTTACGCCGTATTCTGCATTCAGAGGTGCAGTCCGGCTGTGCCGTGTTTTGGCCTGCGGAGAACTTTAGAAGTTGGCAGCGGACGCTGCCCGCCCGCATTCAGTAAAAGTGGAGGTGTACGATGCCGTTTCTGCCTGTCACAATGGAAGAGCTCCGCGCAGCCGGCGCGGAGACACCCGATTTCGTCTATATCACCGGCGACGCCTATGTCGATCATCCCAGCTTCGGCGTCGCAATTATCTCCCGTGTGCTGGAACATCACGGCTATTCCGTGGCAATCCTGCCGCAGCCCGACTGGCGCTCTGACCGCGATTTCCTGCGCTTTCCGCGCCCGCGCCTTGCCTTTCTCGTCACCGCGGGCAACATCGACAGCATGGTCGCA
Organism: Oscillospiraceae bacterium; assembly: GCA_017414145.1. The sequence continues at coordinate 6,492 of JAFPQL010000275.1, forward strand.
CACTATACCGCCGCGAAGAAGAAACGCTCCGACGACGCCTATTCCGCGGGCAACCGCGCCGGCAAACGCCCTGACCGCGCCGTCACCGTCTACTGCAAAAAGCTCCGGCAGCTCTACGGCGATGTCCCGATTCTGATCGGCGGGCTGGAAGCGTCCCTGCGCCGCTTTGCCCATTATGACTACTGGGATGACGCCGTGCGCCCGTCCGTGCTGGTCGAATCCGGCGCCGATCTGCTGATGTTCGGCATGGGTGAACACAGCATCGTCGAGATTGCCGACCGTCTGGCGGCAGGGGAGGCAGTCTCGGAGATTACCGATGTCCGCGGCACCTGTTATCTGACTGACCCGAAAAACACGCCCTTTGGCTGCGCGGAATGTCCGTCCTATCAGCAGGTCTGCGAGAGCCGTGATGCATATGCAAAAGCCGTCCGCATTCAGTATGACCAGCAGGACGAAATCTACGGCAAGCGCTTGATTCAGCGCCACGGCAGCAGAATGCTCGTGCAGAACCAGCCCGCGCTCTCCCTGACGACAGAGGAGCTGGACGCGGTCTACGCGCTGCCCTATATGCGCACCTATCACCCGATGTACGAGGCGGAGGGCGGCGTGCCGGCGATCAAGGAGGTCCGCTTCTCGATCACGCATAACCGCGGCTGCTTCGGCTTCTGCAATTTCTGCTCGATTGCGCTGCATCAGGGTCGGCGCGTGTCGGTGCGGTCAAAGGAATCCGTCGTCGAGGAGGCAAAGCTGCTGACCACGCTGCCCGATTTCAAGGGCTATATCCACGATGTCGGCGGCCCGACGGCGAATTTCCGGCATCCGTCCTGCGAAAAGCAGCTCACAAAGGGGCTCTGCCGCGGCAAAAAATGTCTCGCGCCCAAGCCCTGCGGCAATCTGACTGTCGATCATCAGGAGTATCTGCAATTACTGCGAAAGCTGCGCACGCTCCCGAAGGTCAAGCGGGTGTTCATCCGCTCCGGCATCCGGTATGACTATGTCATGGCAGACCCGAATCAGGATTTCTTCCGTGAGCTCGTGCATTATCATGTGTCCGGGCAGTTAAAGGTCGCGCCGGAGCACTGTGCGCCGGGCGTGCTGGACAAAATGGGCAAGCCGCATATCGAGACCTATAAGGCATTCCAGAAGCGCTTTTACGATCTGACAAAAAGCATGAATCTGGAGCAGTATCTCGTGCCGTACCTGATGAGCAGTCACCCCGGCTCGACGATGTCGGACGCGATTCAGCTCGCCTGCTTCCTCAAGGAGGAGGGCATCCGCCCCGAGCAGGTGCAGGACTTCTATCCGACCCCCGGCACGATCTCGACGGCGATGTTCTACACGGGGCTCGACCCGTACACCATGGAGCCGGTCTATGTGCCGCGCACCCCGCAGGAAAAGGCGGAGCAGCGCGCACTGCTGCAATATTTCAAGCCGGAAAACTACGCGGTGATCCGCGCCGCACTGCGAAAGGCGGGCCGCCGTGACCTGATCGGCAGAGGGCCGCACTGTCTGGTTCCCGCCGAGGACCGCGCCGCCGAGCTGCGAAAGCCCCACCGGCATCCCGAAGGGATCCCACGCAGCGCCAATCGCCCGCGCGCGGAGAAGAAGCGTAAGAAATAAGCCGCGGACGGGGAAATGTTCTCCGGACGACTGACGATCCGTAATGAGGTGAATGTGATGACCATGATTGTGGAACGAATTGAGGACGATCTTGCTGTGATCGAGGAGACAGACGCGGACGGTGCCGTCACACTGAAAAAGCTCCCGCTGGACTGGCTCCCTGAGGATGTCAGCGAGGGGGATGTCCTGATCCGGACAAGGGACGGCCTGCTGATTGACCGCGCCGAGACGGAGAAGCGGCGCCGCAGCAATGCCGCACGCTTTTCGGAGCTGACCGGCAATGACGGACTGTGATGTGCTGATCGCCGGGGGCGGCGCGTCCGGCTGCTTTGCCGCAATTTATGCGGCGCGGCGCGGCAGACGGGTTCTGCTGGCGGAGGGAAACGACCGCCTGATGCGCAAGCTCTCGATCACCGGCAAGGGCCGCTGCAATGTGACCAATGACTGCGACACCGACACGCTGATGCGGAATATCCCGCGCAATCCGCGGTTTCTGTACTCGGCGTTCTCGCGCTGCACGCCCGCAGATGTCAAGGCGTTCTTCACGGGCGCAGGCGTCCCGCTCAAGGTCGAGCGCGGGCGGAGAGTGTTCCCCGTCAGTGATAAAGCGGAGGATATTGCGGCAGCAATGAAGCGCGAAATGGATGCCGCGGGCGTGAAGGTTCTGCTCCGCACGCGGGTACAGTCTCTGCTGCTCTCCGACGGGCAGTGTACGGGCGTCCGGACGGCGGACGGGCAGGAAATCCGCGCAGAATCGGTGCTTCTGGCGACCGGCGGCGCGTCCTATCCGCGCACGGGCTCGACCGGTGACGGCTACCGCCTCGCCGCAGAGGCAGGGCATACGGTCATTCCGCCGGCGCCCTCGCTGATCCCGCTGGAGACTGCCGAAGCTGACGCTGCCGGGATGCAGGGGCTCTCCCTCAAAAATGTCACCCTGACCGTGACAATGGGCAAGAAAGTGCTGTTTTCGGAGCTCGGCGAGATGCTGTTCACGCATTTCGGGGTATCGGGACCGCTGGTGCTGTCCGCGAGCTGCCGGATGCAGCCCGACCGTCTTTCCGAGACGCTCCTGACCGTCAACCTCAAGCCCGGTCTGACGCCGGAGCAGCTTGATGCACGCATTCTCCGCGATTTTTCCGAGGTGCCGAACCGTGCCGTCTCCAACATCATGAAGGGGCTGCTGCCCGCGTCCATGATTCCCGTCGTGCTGCGGCGTGCGGAAATTCCCGCGGACAAAAAGGCACATGACATCACAAAGGCGGAGCGCATCCGCCTCGGCAATATCATGCAAAAGTTTACGCTGCATCCGACCGCGATGCGCCCCGTCAGCGAGGCGATCATCACCAGAGGCGGCGTGTCGGTCAAAGAGGTGGACCCGAATACGATGGCGTCAAAGCTGGTCAGCGGGCTGTACTTTTCCGGCGAGCTGCTCGATGTCGATGCGTTCACCGGCGGCTACAATCTCCAGATTGCGTTTGCGACGGGTCACGCCGCGGGGGAAGCGGTCTGATGTATGCTGCTTTTGCCCTATCTCCGGACTTTTCGCGTCTGCATTTCACCGGCGCGGAGATTGCCCGGATGATCGTCGCCGCCGCCGCACTGTTCGGCATCTTCTTCCTGCCGCTGTCGATCCGGACGCTCTCGCAGGCGTTGAAGCTGACCGGCCGTGCCAGATACACGAAGGCGGAGATCACCGCCGTCCGGCAGACGGGGGAGCGCCTCTGGACTGCCGAATTACAGCCGGAGACCGAGCTGCCGAACCTGCCGCATCCCGCGCTGGAGCTGGTTGAGCCGGTGCCGGAGGGGACGACGGTTTACATCGGGATCGTCCCGTCAAAGCCGCCGTATGTGATGCCCGTGCAGGATATTGTCTTATTCCGCAGGCTCGTGCGGGAAAAGCGCAGGCGGCTCCGGATTGCCCTGCTCGTGCATACGGTGTCGGCGGTCTGCGTGATCCTGCTCCTTTATATTACAAAAAGATAATACTGAATGATTCGGAGGAATTGGGTATGACTGCATCCGCATCCTGCGGCTTCCTGCCGCTGACAACGGGAGGTACCTTATGACAACGGCGCTCCTGCTCTATATTCTGGCGGTCGGGCTGACGCTGCTGCTGGTCTGTGCGCCGCCCGCGGGACTGCTGATTGCCGGACTGACGGCAAAAAAGCGCGGCATTGCGATCCGCGATTCCCGCACGAGATCGGGCTCCGGCATGGAGACGGTCGGCGAGCTGACCGATGTGCAGCCCGCATCTGCCGCACACGGCTCAACGGTGAAGCTGGCGTTCCGGTTTACCGGACGGGACGGGCAGACGCACAGTGCGCTGCTCGGCGTCCCCGCTTCGGCGGAGTCCCCGTATGCCGTCGGGAACCGCGTGGCGCTGTGGCTCTTTCCGGTGCCGGTTGTGCCGCCCGCCGCGGACGCGCTGGAACCCAAATGCGGCGCGGACGGGAAAATCTGCGGGGAAATCCGCGTCTGCCGGTTCATGGGCAAGCCCGTCGATGAGACCGGCACGGTCATGCTCTCGCGGGACTATCGGGCATATCTGACGGAATCGACGGACCGGCTCTCACGCCTGGAGCGCGCTTCGGTGCGGTTTTATCTGGCGGCGGGCATCGCGGCGTTTTTCGCGGGCTGCCTGCTGCTCAATTTTCTGCTGACCTGATCGGAGTAACTGCCATGAAATGGATGATTGTACTTGCCGTTGTGATTCTGATTGTGCCGGCGCTGATCTGGTATCTGATCTGCCGGCTGCTGATCCGCTACGGACAAAATGAGATGCGCATCGCGGACGACAAGCTCGCACGCATCGAGCCGCGCCGGATGTTCAACGCCCGGATTTCGCACCGGGAGATCATCAATGTCTGGACGGTGCTGATGCTGACGCCCACGGACGGCGGCAGCGGGTTTTATCTCAAAACGACAAACCGTGACCTGAAAGAGGGCGATACGGTCGGCGTCGCGGAAATGGAGGAGCTGCCCGATCTGGCGGAGCTGCTGCGGAGCGCACAGGTGCGTGCCGACGACGAGCACGGGCATTTCATCTTCGCCGAGGATTACCGGCGGCTGGAGGGCAGAGTCCGGCAGCAGCGCAGAGAGGCCGAGCTGATGGCACTTTTCGGGCAGCGGCTGCAGCTGCGCGGTCTGGCAGTCATTCTGCCGGTTTGTTTCGTGATTGCCGGCGCGCTGCTGACAGTCGCACTTCACTGATACGGAACAGGAGTCATACCCTATGCTCGATAAAATCATCATTCGCGGTGCGCGGGAGC
>JAFPQL010000276.1 GCA_017414145.1 Oscillospiraceae bacterium
ATTCGGAGTGGACGCGGCACAGCACGGGCTGACCGTCCGCGACATCACCCATGACCAGCGCGAGATGCTCTCTGCCGGTGATGACATTGCGGTAGCCGTGCATCTCAAAGGTGCCGAATTCCGTCGGCAGATGCGCTGACGCAATATGCTCCGTAAAAACATCGTGCATTCTGCGGTAGCACTGCAGCGCCCTGACGGTCGTCGTGACCAGCCCGTGCGCTTCGGCAAATGCCGCAAGCTCCGGCATCCGCATCATCTGCCCGTCGTCCGCCATGATCTCACAGCAAAGACCGCAGGGCGAAAGTCCTGCCAGACGCAGCAGATCGACGGTCGCCTCCGTGTGGCCGCTGCGCTCCAGCACGCCGCCCGGCCGCGCCGCAAGCGGGAACATATGCCCCGGTCTGCGGAAATCCGCCGGCCGCGCATCGGGACTGACGCACATTCTCGCCGTCAGACCGCGCTCTGCCGCGGAGATGCCCGTCGTCGTCTGCACATGGTCAATCGACTCGGTAAACGCCGTGCCGTGATTGTCCGTGTTGTGTGCGACCATCTGCCGCAGACCGAGCCGTTGCACATGGGCGCGGTCCATCGGCATACAGATCAGTCCTTTGGCGCAGCTCGCCATGAAGTTGACATTTTCCGTTGTGGCAAATTCAGCGGCGCAGATCAGATCGCCTTCGTTTTCGCGTTCCGGGTCATCCGTCACGAGAATGACTTTGCCCTCCCGCAGCGCCTGCATCGCGTCCCGGACGGACTGATACATCTCCTCATGAGTTGTACGCATTCTGAACCTCTTTTCGTTTGATTTCAGAGAAATCCGTTCTCTGCGAGCAGTTCTGCGGTCAGCCCGCCGGACGGGTGCTGTCTGAGCAGCTTCTCTGTGTATTTCGCAAGGATGTCGCATTCCAGATTGACGGCATCCCCCGGCCTGCGGGAGAGCAGCGTCGTCTCCTTTGCCGTATGCGGGATGACGGAAACACTGAAATCCTGCCTTGTGACCCGCACGACCGTCAGGCTGATGCCGTCAATTGCGACGGAGCCTTTTTCGACGAGATAACGCAGCACGGACGGTTCCGCCGCGATTGTGACCCAGACGGCGTTGTCCTCCCGCCGCAGCTTCCGGACGGTGCCGGTCCCGTCGATATGCCCTGACACGATATGTCCGCCGAACCGCCCGTTTGCGGGCATGGCGCGTTCCAGGTTGACGGCGCTGCCGGGACGCAGCCTGCCGAGATTGGTGCGCCGCATGGTTTCCGGCATCACATCTGCCGAAAAGCCGGTTCCGTCCGTCCGGCAGACGGTCAGGCAGGTGCCGTTGACCGCGATGCTGTCACCGAGCTTCACATCCTCCAGCACAACGGACGCGGAAACCGTCAGAACCGAGGAGGCGGCGCCGGTCTGCACACTGCGGACGGTGCCGATTTCCTCTATGATTCCCGTGAACAATTCATGGCCTCCTTTACCGTATAATCCAGCAGCAGATCGCCGCCGAAGCGCGTGATCTCCGGTGCGGAAAGCTGTACGGCATCCGACACGGCTTCAACGCCGCGCCCGCCGATTGCCGGTTTTGCATCGGCGCCGCCGAAAATTTTGGGCGCGATGTAAATCTGCACCTGCTGCACGATGCCGGCGCGGAGCGCAGCCGCATGGAGCTCTGCGCCGCCCTCGATCAGGACGCTGTCGAGCTGCATTTTGCCGAGCGCCTGCATCAGAGCCGGCAGGCTGACTTTTCCGCTGCTGTCGGCCGGCAGCGTCAGCACGCAGACACCGGCGTCCTCTAACCGCTGCTGCTGCACCGGATCGGGGTCACAGGCCGCGGCAATGACCGGAATCTCCCTTGCCGTCTGCACCAGTGCGGAGCGGAGCGGCAGGCGCAGACGGCTGTCACAGACCACGCGCACCGGATGACTCGGATGCGCTGTGCGGCAGTTCAGCATCGGGTCATCCGCCAGAACCGTCCCGATGCCGCAGAGAATCGCAGCAACGCGCTTTCTCGTTTCATGCACATGGGCGCGTGCAGCCTCTCCGGTAATCCACCTGGACTGACCGGTTCCGGTCGCGGTTTTTCCGTCGGCGGTCATGGCCGTCTTGAGAATGCAGTACGGCGTTCCGGTTGTGATGTAATGGAAGAAAATCCGGTTGAGGCGATCGCACGCTTCTTTGCAGATGCCGGTCTGCACCTCGATGCCGGCGTCCCGGAGCTGCCGGATGCCCTTTCCCGCGACGAGCGGATTCGGGTCATCCGAGCCGACGACGACCCGTCTGATTCCCGCGGCAATGACTGCCTCGGTGCAGGGCGGATTCTTGCCGTGATGACAGCAGGGTTCCAGCGTGACATACATCACGGCGCCGTGCGGGTCTTCCGTGCAGCTTTTGAGGGCATTGCGTTCGGCGTGCAGTCCGCCGAAGCGCTCGTGCCAGCCTTCGCCGATGACGCGGCCGTCCCGCACGATCACGCAGCCGACGAGCGGATTCGGATTGACGAATCCGGTGCCGCGTCCGGCGAGCGCAGCGGCGCGCAGCATCCATTCCGCATCGGTCATGTTCGTTCTCCTTTCAGACATAAAAAATCCCCGAAGACAATTCTTCGGGGATGCGGGTGTTTCGTTCGGGCAGTGCCGCATTGCGCCGGAGGTGCAGATGCGCCGTCAGGCGGGCTTTGCGCGGTGCTGCCGTAAAGATTCCCGTTCTTCTCCCGTCCGGACTATACCGTCGGTGCCGGATTTTCACCGGCTCGGCCTGCGGATGCAGGTTCACGGACTCCGGACGCGTCAGCGCCCGTCACCGTCGGTTATGAATGACACATACCCCGAAGAACAGTTATCATTATACAACTCTTTTTGCAGTTTGTCAAGCCCCTGTGCAGAGAACGGCATCAGGACTCCGAAAAATGCAGCACGCCGTTCCGCATCAGGTTGCGCAGGAAAATCAGACGCGCACGGTCACGGCATTCCGGCCGCGCCATGTAGTACAGATAGTGCTCCAGCAGATTGAACGGGTCAAAGGTGCGCCCTTCAATCTTGAACTGCTGAAAGCCCATCGGGACATAGGTGTTCCAGATTTCGTCGGGCGTGATGTGGTTTTTCAGACCCGTGATGTCAAAGAGCGACCGGTGCTCGCACTGACATGAGAAAATCGGCGCGTATTCCGGATGCTTCTGCTCAAAGCGGTCGGTCTGATACGGGATTCTCGACGGCTTTCTGAAGAACTCCGCGACCTCGATCTGCTCCTTGCCGATGGCTTCATAGTGCATCGAACGGTGGGGACATTTCGGATTGCAGCAGGGATTGACCAGAATCTCGATCTTCTCCTTGTCGGGAATCTTCTCCAGCACATCCATGTCGTGATTGAGGTCATAGTCCAGCACGACGATGTGATAGTCGCGCCCGACCTCCGCGTAGAGCTGCTCCGGGTCTGTGATGCGCTTGCAGGTGGAGCTGGTCAGCTTGTAGTTCGGGTAGTTTTTGCGGATATAGTCTTCGAGCAGCGGGGAAAACACGATACATTCGTTCAGACCGTTGTCCGCCGCGTGCATGACCATATTGCAGAAGGGGTCGCTCAGATGCTTTTCCTCCAGCACCGGATTGGTGAAGGTGAAGCGCAGGGGAATGTTCTTCGACTGAAACGCCTTGACGACCGTGCGGACAAAGGTTTTGTCGCAGACGCCGTGCTGCAGTCTGCCGCCGTTCCACATCGACGGCGGAAACACGCCGTACACCGATGCGATCTCGACGCCCTCGCGGAACAGCTCCGGGCTTTTCTCCAGCATTGTGATAAAGAGCATATTGAATCTTGTCAGCCGCGCAAAATCGGGCAGATGAAACCGGACTCTCATGGATACGCCTCCTTGCAGATGTTGTGGTGATACAGCCTTATTGTATCGCAGATTGCCGGTTTTGTCAAGCGCCGGTCACGGCAGAAAAAACGCGCCCCGCCCTCATCCGGGCAGAGCACGCTGAAAAACTGTATTGTATCAGGTTTGATTTTTCCGGTAAATCAGCATCAGACCCTTGAGCAGAAGCTGCTCGTCCAGCAGAATTTTCCGCCTGCAGTAGGGGACGATGACGGGGGCGTTTCCGCCGGTCGCAACGACCGTGCAGTGTGCGCCGAGCTCCTCCTCGATGCGGTCGGCGATGCCGTCGATCGCAGAGGCTGTGCTGTAGATGATGCCGCTTTTCATACACTCGGCGGTGTTGGCGCCGATGACGCGGCGGGGCGGCTCCAGACCGATCTCCGGAAGCTGTGAGGCGCGGCTTGTCAGAGAACTGAGCGCGACGCGCACACCCGGAATAATCAGTCCGCCGATGAAGGTGCGGCTGCTGTCTACGACGGAGATTGTCGTGGCAGTGCCGAGATCAACGGTTATGACCGGCAGCGGGTAATACTGTGCAGCCGCAACGGCATCCGCGACGCGGTCGCTGCCGAGCGCCGCAGGATTGTCCAGCCGGATCTTCAGGCCGGTTCTGACGCCTGCGCCGACGATCAGCGGCTCCTGCCCGACTGTGCGCAGCAGGGCGACCCGCATGGTCTGCGTGACCGGCGGCACGACCGAAGAAAGGATGCAGCCCGTAAACGCCGCGGGATCCAGTCTGTGCAGTCCCAGCACCGTCCGGAGCAGCACCGTGTATTCAATTTCCGCGGAGAGCGGGGCTGTGGCAATCCGCTCCGTGAAGACGATGCCGTTTTCATCGAAGGCACCGAGCACGATGTTCGTATTGCCGATATCGACTGCAAAAACCATATGATACTCCGGTCAGGATTCCGAATTTGCCTGTCCCTTTGACAGCGGAAGAATATGGGACTGGTAGAGCGCCGTGCCGACGATGCCGCCGACGACGGTGGTGACGATCATCTCCACGACGGCGTTGACGCCGACGAAGGAGCAGACGAACACGAAGAGATTTCTGCCCTTGATCAGACCCTGTAAATACTCGGTCTTGCCGAAGCACAGCACCAGCGCGCTCATGAAGAACAGCGTGTTCAGGAAGGCTGCGGCAAAGCCTGCGATAAAGCTCGACTTGACGCCGCCGATGCGCTGTTCCGCGAAGCGGAAGATCAGGCCGACCAGCAGGCCGTCAAGCGCGCGCGGGATAAACCGCTGCACAAAGGCGAGAAACGGGTTCAGGTCAAAGAGTATGACACCCATGGCGCTTGTTACGCCGATGCCGAGGCACTGTAAAAAGCTCAGGATGCCGAACATGGATCCCACGGCGAGTCCGCCTACAGGTCCGAGTGCAATCGCGCCGATTGCGATGAGAATGGGGTTCAGTGTGACCGACAGCGGCCCGATCGGAACGGTGCCGACCGGCGTGAATGAGAACAGCAGCAGCAGCGCTGTCAGCATTCCGAGGATCACGATTGCTCTTGTCTTGTCTTTTCTGTTCATGGTGGATTTCCTCCTTGTTGTTATCATTCCCCCTTGGGAACCCCTGAATCCATCACGCCTTACGGCTCGGCACGCAATCTGCTTGCAGCTTTTCCGTCATCCTGCACGAAAACTCTTTGCCGGGCGCCAGCCCGGCGGCATCGTTTTCATACAGTCTGACGAAAGATCTGACTGCGCATCTTGCGCACCGGATTGATTCAGTGATTCCCTTACAGGGATACAATACAGCAGCTATATTATAGCGCAAACCTGCTGAAAAGTAAACAGTTTCCGGTGAAATTTCCAAAACATTGTGAATTTCCGGAAAACGGGCTTTCTTTTTTTTCGCAAAAATGGTATAATAAGACAGAACCGCGGCACGCTGCGGTGGATTTTTCAGATACGGAGGAGCAAATCCATGCTGAACGGAAAGACCGTTGTGCTTGCTGTGACCGGCAGCATCGCCGCCTACAAAATCCCGAACCTTGTCCGGATGCTGACTGCGCTGCACTGCAATGTGCAGGTTCTGATGACGCAGAACGCCACACAGTTCATCAACCCGATCACCTTTGAGACGCTGACTTCCAACAAGTGCCTGATTGACACCTTTGACCGGAATTTCCAGTACAGTGTCGAGCATGTGGCGCTGGCCAAGCAGGCGGATGTCGTCATGATTGCACCGGCATCTGCAAATGTCATCGGCAAGATTGCCTGCGGCATCGCGGACGATATGCTGACGACGACGGTCATGGCGTGTCCGTGCAAAAAGATCGTCGTGCCGGCGATGAACCATAATATGTATCACAATCCGATCGTTGAAGACAATCTCCGGCGCCTTGCCGCATTCGGCTATGAAATTGCCGTGCCGGATACAGGGCGTCTGGCAAACGGCGACACCGGAGACGGCAGAATGCCGGAGGAAAGTGTGCTGTTTCAGTACATTATGCGGGAGATTGCGCACGGGAAGGATCTGACCGGAAAGCGCGTGCTGGTGACGGCGGGCGCCACCCGTGAGGCACTGGATCCGGTGCGGTTCATCACGAACCGTTCCACCGGAAAAATGGGCTTTGCCGTGGCACAGGCTGCCGTGCGGCGCGGCGCGGAGGTCACGCTGGTTGCCGCGCATACCGACGCTGTTCCGCCGCGCTTTGCGGAGCTGGTGCGGGTCGAATCCGCCGCGGAGATGTTCCGCGCCGTGTCCGAACGGTCTGCGGAGGCGGATATCGTCGTCATGGCTGCCGCCGTCGCGGACTATACGCCGGTCAAGGTCGCAGACCAGAAGATCAAGAAATCGGACGGCGCCCTCGTGATCGAGATGCAGCGGACGGAGGACATTCTCCGCTGGCTCGGTGCGCACCGCCGCGCAGGGCAGTTCCTCTGCGGCTTCTCGATGGAAACCGAAAACCTGATCGAAAATTCGCGCAGAAAGCTGGCATCCAAGCGCTGCGACATGATCTGCGCAAACAGCCTGCGCACGGCGGGTGCGGGCTTCGGCACCGATACAAACATCCTGACGCTCATCACGGCAGAGGATGAAACCGAGCTGGAGCTGATGTCAAAGGAGCAGGCCGCAGACCGCATTCTCGACAGGATTGCGGCAGCATTCAGCAGCGATGCCGCGCAGTAACCCGCAGAACAGACAAAGCCGCAGGAGACATTCTCTCTCAAACAGAGAACGCCTCCTGCGGTCTTTTATTTTCCGGTGCTGCAAATGAATTCCTTATCCTTTATTATGAGCTTTACCTGTGATTGTTCCTCCGTATACTCTACCTTCAGCGATGCTTCCCCCGTGCCGTCAAAATCCGAAACAGAGATCACATTCTGCCTGTCACCCGGCTTGAATTCATAGGAATAAGGGGCGGCCATACACGCCAGAGCATTCTGCCGGTATTGGTTCCAATCTACATCCTGTCCCTCCAGACCGCGCTGTAAATAGGAGAGATAATAGTCTGTATCGCAGTTTACAAAGCTGAATTCGGTTTCAGAGAGCACAATCGCTTCGGCCTGCGCCGTTTGTTCTCCGTTCAGGTAATAGGTGCCGTAATGCGGTGCAGTTCGTTCCCGGGCGCCGCATCCGCAGAGCAGGCAGGATAGCAGCAGGGACGCTGCCGGTGCCGCAATAATCTTTGATTTGAACATCATGATACTCCTTTCAGTGCAAAAATGAATGATTCAGAATTTGGTACAGATAAACGACAGGTGATTTTGTATGCGTGATTGTGTCAGGAGGCTGCTGCGGATGATTCACTTGACATTGAAGCTCTCAATGACTTTACCGTACAGCTCGTCCCGCGTGTCAGTCTGGTCAAAGAGGTACAGCACGCATTCATATTTTCCGTCCGCACAGGGGAATTCCAGAATCATGCCGTAGCCGTCGCCTCTGGGCAGTGCGCCGTATCTGCCGGAGAAAGCCGTCAGAGCCATCGTGAACGACCGCCCGTCAGCGTAATGCTGCTCTTCGGATTCGAGTTCGGTGAAATCCTTGGCCTTGAAATCATGTTCCGCGGTCTTTCTGACATCGAAGTTCAGCCCTTTTTCGCGGATATACAGCCGGATGGCGTCGGTTTCCAGATATTGCCGGTTGCCGACGCGTGTGGGATTGAGCCGGTATGCGCTATAGAGCGCCCGCGGGCCGTACAGCTCCAGATCGTTGATATGAAACTGTCCCACATTCAACTTTTTCACTTTCCAGATGCCGTCATTGTCATCATCGCTCTGATAGCTGCTGTTGAACAGAAAAATGCTCGGAAATGCGAAGGAAAGGCCGATCTCCTCGATATTGTATTGGTGCAGCTCCTCCTTGACCGCGGGCAGTGTCCCCTGCACGATGCTGCCGGACTGTGTGCCGGACTGGGCTTTTGCGGTGCCGGTGCCGGAAGCCGCAGTGGTCTGCGTCGTGACGGAGCCGGTGCCGGCGGCTGTATCAGCCGGCAGAGCGGTGGTTTCTGTGACGGTTAGAGCCGCTTCGGTCGCAGTGACTTCGTCATCGGGCGGCGCTGTGTTTTTCGGTGCCTGAGGGCTGCCCTTGCCGCAGCCGGTCAGCAGAGATGCTGCCAGCACTGCGCAGAGCAGGCTGCGTTCGGTTTTTTTGTTCATGGTTCCTCCCCGTGCCGGCAGATTTCCGTTGCCGCCGGCTTCTGAATCGTCTGTCAGTATGCGGACACACTGCATGGAATATGATACCACTTTCCTGCGGAAATGACAAGTCCTGCACGCTGATTTTGTCGCAGATTCATGAAAAATCTGTGCTTTAGCACGAAATTTCTTCCGCTGAAGGACAAGGAAAACCGGCTGGGGCATTCCGCCGGCAGCCGGTTGTCTGAATCATTTTGGCTGAAGAATGTTCTCCAGCTCGCTGAGCAGCAGCGTATGCTCGCGGCGGGTTCCCGCACAGATGCGCAGGCCGTTCGGGAAGCATCTTACCGCGATGCCCGCCTTCAGAAGCGCATCGTAGATTTCCTTTGCGTACGCGGTTTTTACAAAGACGAAGTTGGTGCGCGGCGCGTAAACCGCGTCGATCAGCTCCGGATACTGCCGTGCGAGATCGGTCAGCGCGGTGTAGAGCCGCTGCGTCTGCACGACGATTTCATCGCGGCAGTTATTCAGGAGCGCCTGCTCCCGCAGCACGGACGCGCAGATCATCTGCGACACGGCATCGCAGTTATAGGGCGATTTTGCGGCGCGCAGCAGACCGGTTTTGTAGGGGTCCATGACAGCGAAGCCCATACGGGCGGCGGCAAGTCCGATCGCCTTTGAGCAGGTGCGCAGCACGATCAGATTGTCATATTTCGTGACGAGATCGAGCACAGACTCGTCCCAGAAGTCCATGTACGCCTCGTCTACGATGATGAGGCAGTCCGGCGCGGATTCGATCAGCCGGATGACCTCTGTGCGCGGAATGCCGAGCGAGGTCGGGTTGCACGGATTGGAGAACACGACTGCCTGTGCCGACTGACACGCGGCAATCAGCTTTGTCATGTCGATTTGCAGATTGTCCTCTTTTTCGACGGTGACGACATTCAGCTCCGCGAGCTTTGCGTAAAAGGCGTACATCGAAAAGTCCGGCGAAACCGTGACGAGCGTCGCGCCCTTTTCGAGGAAGCAGGTCAGCAGCAGCGTGATGATTTCGTCCGAGCCGTTTCCGGCGGTCACGCAGTCTGCCGGAATCTTGTAAAAGTCCGCAAATGCGCTGACGACTTCGGACGCCAGCGAATCCGGATACCGGTTCAGTTCAATCTGTTCGAGACGGTCTGCGAGCTTGGCCTTTAAGACGGCGGGCAGATCAAAATAGGATTCGTTGGCATCGAGCCGGACGGCATAGCTGCCGGTAATCGGGTCATATGCCTTGAGCTTTGTGACTTTTTCGGGCAGTTTCATCTGCGGTTACTCCTCCTCAAAACGGACGGCGATGGCGTTGGCGTGCGCGGTCAGTCCCTCTTTGTTGGCGACCAGAATGATGTCATCCTTTGCCGCACGGAGGGCATCCTCGGTGTAGTAGATGTAGCTGGAACGCTTGATGAAGCTGTAAACGGACAGCGGTGAGAAGAACCGCGCCGTGCCGGAGGTCGGCAGAACATGGTTCGGGCCGGCATAGTAATCGCCGAGCGGCTCGGAGGCATAGGTGCCGAGGAACACAGAGCCGGCGTTGTCGAGCCTGCCGATGTATTCAAGCGGATTCTGCATGAGAACCTCAAGGTGCTCCGGAGCCACTTCGTTGGCGAGTGCGACCGCCTGCTCCGGGGTATCGCAGATCAGAATTGCGCCGAAATTGTCCAGCGAGGCGCGGATGATTTCGCTGCGGCTGAGATAGGTAAGCTGCCGCTCAAATTCCTTCTGGGTCTCGGCCGCGACGCGCTCGGAGGTTGTGACGAGAATCGCGGATGCGAGCCGGTCGTGCTCTGCCTGCGACATGAGGTCTGCCGCAACATACTTCGGATTTGCGGTGTCATCCGCCATGACCAGCACCTCGCTCGGTCCGGCGACCATGTCGATATCGACCACGCCGTAGAGCAGACGCTTTGCCGTTGCGACAAAAATATTGCCCGGTCCGACGATCTTGTCCACACGCGGAATCGTGTCCGTGCCGTAGGCGAGTGCCGCGACAGCCTGCGCACCGCCCATGAGGAAGATGCGGTCCACGCCGCAGAGCGATGCCGCGACGAGAATATCGGGATTCGGCTTGCCGTCCTTTGCGGGCGGCGTGACC
>JAFPQL010000277.1 GCA_017414145.1 Oscillospiraceae bacterium
GTCCGAAAACGGGTTGGCGGTCACGACAATGGGCTTCTCATGCGCGCGCCAGAGGAAGGTGACCACGTGCGCGCGGGTGCAGGCGCCCTCGGGATCGAAGTGCTTCGCGTCCACGCCGTTCGTGATGCCCTGCTCCATCGCCCAGAGGACGGGCTTATAGAAGTAATCGCCCGGCTGCACGTCCGCGAAGGGGTTCTTCGTGCTCTTGGGCTCCGGGCAGCCCATCGCGCGCCAGAGGAAGGTCACAACCTGACCTCGTGTGCAGGCTGCCTCCGGCGAGAAGGTGTTCGCGCTTGTGCCGTTCGTGATCTGCGGCTCATGGTTCACCGCCCAGAGGACGGGCTCGTAGTAGTACTGCACTTCCGAGACGTCTGTGAAAGGATTGGCTTGAACAGGAGGCTTGGGCGTGTCGGAGCTCTTCACCTCGTACGGCAGCCGCAGTTCGCCGGTGTAAGCGCCGATGCCGGTCACAACCGTATAGGCTGGCCCGATCTCGGTGCCGTTTTCGTACGTGACCTCGTAATCCACATCGCGTGTCAGTCCTTCGACGGTGACGGAGGGGGTGTGTTGTGCTCCGTCATAGACAAATTCAGTTTCTGAAAGCGCAGCATGCTGCTGTGTCAGGTCGCCCGTGACGGTGACGTCGCAGAGAGCGAGGGCTCCCTCGTTCGTGATTGCACGGATGGCGGCCTTTCCGGGCCGCTCCGCATGAACGGTACCGTCTGCAGAGACGGAGATGACGGTGTCGTCTGAGGTCTGCCAGTGTATGACTGCGTCCGTCGCGTCAGCCGGTGTGACAACTGCTTTCAGCGTGACGCTTTCACCGAGCTGCATCGTCAGATCAGCTTGATTCAGCTCAACTTTCTGAACCGGTACAGTGACTTTCTTTGGAGACAACAGCTCATCATTGCTGTGCAATCCATCTTCCGACACAGTAAGCGTCTGATGGTCAGCATCGTAGGATTCAACGCTTGTGATGCATCCATCGGCATCCAGCAGATAACGGAAAGCCTCGGAGGATGCCTCACCGGTAAACATCAGATGATAGGCGGGATCTGTCAGATAAACGAGGATTCCGTCCTCGGTGGCGTAGAACTGCCCGTATTCATTTACGACGGGCAGCTTACTGCGCTGATAGACGAAACATTCCGCACCGGAGGCATCGCAGACATGTGCCTCTGCGATGCTGCGGAGCCGAATCGCCGTGGACTGCTCCGCGGACATCGCTTGTGCGCCGGCAGAAACGGCGGCGGAGATGCCGGCGGCTGCAAAAATGTCACTGATGAGAGTACCGATCGAGCCGTCAGTTTCTGATCGGTATTTCACAGAGATGCTCTTTGCGTTATTCTCGCGCGAAAGAGAGACGCGAATCAGCTGTTTCGTGCCGCTGATTTTCAGCAAGACTTTTTCCTGTCCCTCGTACGTAACAGTGACCTGCGGACGCACGTCCCAGCCGCAGAGCAGAATGGTGTCGCTGCCGGTGGGATCAGTAATCGTGACGCTGCCGGTGTTGTTCCGATAGACGATATAGGTGTCCGATCCGTTCATTCCGTAGATCTCTGAGTTACCGCTGCCGGCGGAGATATGGTCATTCTGAAGCGAACCGAGGATCCAGTCATCTCCGGTGCCGCCAAGCATCACGTTTTCCGTTCCATTGTCAGCAAGCGGAAAGATCAAGCTCAGCTCGTCCGAGGTGCTCGTTCCGAGCACAATCCTGCCAATATGAGAGGAAAACGGCTTTCGAAATGTCCAAAGCAGGAGATTGAAGTCGCTCCGTGTGGTATACTGCCGCGCCAGCTCATTGAGCGTAAAGGTTTTGGAGCCCTCGTGGTAGGTGATATAGCTCATCGCGTGGTGTGAACCGGCGGCGGCCAGAAAGTAGGCCGGCTGCTCAGTTGTATGGAGGATGCGGTCCGACTGATACTCGTTCATCGGGTAATAGCCTGCAAGTGTAGTCTGGATTTTGTCGGCGGCGAGCTGCTTCTCCTCATCTGTCAGGTTGATAAAGTTGAACCGGTCTGTGCCGGAGAAGTCCGACGCCTTCGCCCAGCCGTAATACAGTGCCAGATCGACGATATGCCCGACTGCGCCGTCAATCGGGTAAGCACGTGCATTCGTGATCATGGAAACATATGCTGCCAAAGAGCCGCCGAGTGAGTGACCGGTCAGTGTGAGACGGCTCGGATCTCCCCCGCAGTAGAGGTGCAGTACATCGTTGTAGAACTCCAGCGCATCATCAAACTGCGGCGAGAGCTCACTCTCCAATGAGAATTTGAAATCTGTGGACGTCCAGTCATCATGACTCGCACTGTTGTCATCAAACAGATACTTCTTGATCTCATCCCCATGCAGCCCTTCGCTTCCGCGGTAGGAGATGACGTAATTTCCGTCCGGCGCCCGCAGGCACATCGCGTAAAGGCCGGAGGTCTTGTTGCGGTTCATTACTGCGACAACCTCGTAATCCCCGATGAGATCAGAGTAAAACTGTGTATAGGTTGCGCTTCTGTCATCCCAGATGCGATCCTTGGCTGTGTTGGTGAATTCGCAGTGCCTGCCGTGCTGCACTTCTTCCCGCACTGAATACGCTGTGCTGCCGGGCTCCAGATACAGCTTCCCGCCGTCCTTTTGATTCTGCGTCATGCTGGAGT
This sequence comes from Oscillospiraceae bacterium, assembly GCA_017414145.1. The sequence goes on from JAFPQL010000277.1 coordinate 2,649, forward strand.
CCGCGATGCAGGCGCCGTCCATAGTGCTGTATCCGAACTTTGCCAGTGCGGTGTATTCCAGTACCAGCTCCGGCGTCACGCTCGAAAAAAGCGCAGAGGGATCCATCACGTCAGGGCGTGCGTAAGAGGGGATAGAAGTGTCCGGGATGCGTTCGCTGTTGAAATGGAGTGTCGCGTTCGAAAACGAAGTATCTTTCGAACGGATCAGAATTTGCCGCCACTGATCATCTGAGCCGGCATAGTAGATGTCCGAAAGGGAGTCGCAGCCTATAAATGGATTCTCGTCGATCTCGGTGACAGTGACCGGAATCCAGACATCAGACAGCGCTGAACAGCCGCTGAATGCGCCGATCCCGATATATGTCACACCGTCGGGAATCGAGATCTGCTGCATTTTTTCGCAATGAAGAAAAGCGCTTCTGCAGATCATTTCCATGTGTGCGGGAAGTGTCAGCTCCTCCAGCGCGGTGCACCCGGAAAAGGCTTCGCGGCCGAAATATGTCATCTGCGAGGGGAACTTCAAACGTCTGAGAGATGTACATTCCTCAAATGCGCAGCCTTCGACGCAGGCGACTCCTGCCGGGATCTCAACATTCTCAAGAGAAGTGCAGTGACTGAAAAGGGCCGTTTCAATGCAGTCAAGCTGATCCGGCAGATCGATCGACTTGAGACTTTTGCAGCCGGAAAAGA
>JAFPQL010000278.1 GCA_017414145.1 Oscillospiraceae bacterium
CTGAAGCGGCTTCTGCTTGCGGGCACGAGCGGTCAGAATGAAACGACAACGACTACGCCGCCGATCATCAGCGATCCGCCGCAGAGCCAGACGACGGTCAGCGATACCCCGTCCGGTGAACACATGAGTGCAAAGGATTTCATGGCAAAGGTCGGCGCGACGATGACGCAGGACGTTCCCGGCAATGTCACGGGCAGCAAATCGGGTGAATGCAAACACTTTGAGTACTTCTCCAAGAAGGCAAATCACAATAAGGGTGCGTATTACTGGATCCCCAGTGATTACAGCCCGTCCAAGAAATACAATCTGCTTATTATGAACCACGGCATCTTCGGCGACGAGAGCAGCATGCTGTCCGGCTTCGGCGTGCAGGAAATGGCGTCCAACATGATCGCAAGCGGTGAGGCAGAGCCGTTTATCATCATCTTCACGCAGATGTATACCGATCCGAACACGAACGGCAGCCCCGGCTTCAATATTACGATGGATGTGATGGATAAATACGACGACTTCATCTATGACGTTGTCGAGAGCATCATCCCGTATGCACTGGAGCACTGGTCTGTGATGTCCGGCAGAGATCACACTGCGATCGCGGGCTTCTCGATGGGCGGCAGAGAGTCGCTCTACTGCGGCATCGTCCGTCCTGACGTATTCGGTTATGTGTGTGCATCCTCGCCTGCACCCGGCATCGTTCCGGCAAGCGACAGCTTCCTTGCAAACCACCTCGGCAGCTACAACTGGGAGCGCACCGCCAGACTGAAGAACCCGGATTTCAAGGTCAGCGATGACAAGTGCCCGTATCTCATCATGATCGCGGGCGGCACCAATGACGGCGTTGTCGGAACCTTCCCGCAGCAGTATCACGAGCTGCTCGACCAGAACGGCACACCGAATCTGTGGATGTCTGTTCCGAACGGCGGTCATGACGGCGGCGTCGGCACCAAGATCTTCTACAACTTCTTCCGTTGGATATTCAAGGCATAATACAATCAGCGAGGGAGCACCAAAGCTCCCTCGCTTCATTTTGCCGAAAGAGGGATCGCTGCGCGATGATCCCGTTCTCAATCCGAGTTACCGTTATCCCGACAGAATGAGAGGGGCTCCCCGCATATAGGGAGCCCCTCTCACATCTTATTTTTTGCTTTTCAGGTCATAAACGTCCATCGTATCGGAATCGCCGGAGAGCACACGCACGGCACAGAGGGTATCGCCGGAGAAATAGCGGTAGACCGTGTAATGCGTGACGGTATCGCCCTGTGTGCAGTCCATCAGCCAAAGCTCGCAGATATAAGCGCTTGTGCCGATCACCGTGCGATAGCTGTCCAGACACGAGAGCGAGATGCCGTCGTGCGAGACTGCCCCGAAGCACAGGTCTGCAAGCCGCGGAAGGGCGTCGGAGGCTGCGGGAACCCATTTGCTTCCGTCGCGCAGCTCAGTGACGTCTCCTGTTCGCCGGTAATGCCGCCTGACCGGGAACATCAGCCCGGCAGTGCCCGTCGCCGCATCAAGCGTTTCGGTCGTTCCGTCGCTGCGGTAATCCTGCACAGAGACCGTTTCCGAGAGCATTCCGCTGAAGGAGAAGCAGAGCTTTACGGCATTCAGGCTGACCTCCTGCCCCTCCATGCTGCGTGCGAGCGCGAGGCTCTTTTCTGCGAGCGGCACCTCAGTCTCCTCATCAATCGTCTCTCCGTCGCGGTAGTCAAACTGCAGCGTTTTCAGTGTCCGGTCGAAGTAGTTGAACTGCCGGTTGCAGATCATGAATGCAGCAGCCAGCACCGCGATCACGATCAGAACGATC
>JAFPQL010000279.1 GCA_017414145.1 Oscillospiraceae bacterium
AGCCTTTGAAAAGGCTTGACCGAAACTTTAGTTTGGGGTGTGACCGAATGCTCCGGTTCGCCCTGCAGAGAACTTTAGGAACTGCCCGCGGGGGCTCCGCGCCTTTTTGAAAAAAGCTCGACCAAAAACTTTAATTCGGGGTGCAGCCTAACGCTCTGATTTACCCCACAGAGAACTTTAGGAGTTGGCTGCCGGCACTGCCGGCCCGGCACGCGTGCGGAATCAGGAAATCACTTTGCCCTTTTTCGAGCTGCCCTTCGCCGCAGGCTCCTCTGTCCCGCCGCGATCCGTGAATACCCGCTCCTCATCGTCACCGGTCGGCTCCGCTTCCGGATTCTCCTCTCCCGTTTCATCATAATACGGATTGATGACATATTTCTGAATCACCGGATAATTGATGAACATGACCAGATAGCCGATGAATGCCGCCGGGAAAAATGCGAACAGAAACATCAGATAGGTGCTGATAATCAGCAGAAACAGGCACAGCGCCAGCGTCACAACAATGCCCGCCAGCGTCAGCAGACACTGCTTCGGCGAAAGCGCCGCGAGCATAAACGAATTCTTGACGACACTCTGCTTCTTCAGCGTCGTGGCAACCTGAAGCGGAAAGACAAAAAAGTTCATGAACAGCACCATGAGCGCAAACCCAAGCGTCACCGCCAGCAGCACATACCAGATTTTGGAGCCCTCCTGCGCGTACTGCGGATACATCTGCCACGCCAGCCATGCGGACATGATAATGACCGTGTCAAACAGCCAGTAGAGCAGCGCGGGAATGAAATTCCCGAAGAAGCCCTTGCGGAATTCCTCACCGAGGAAGCAGGCCTTGTCCAGCACAATCATCCGCAGCACCCTCGCACAGCCCGCCATGATCGGCCCTTCCAGGATCACCTGTAAGATGAGCAGGAAAATCGAGAACGGCACGGTCAGCGCGTTGTCCGTCTGAATGTAGAAGAACATTGAGAGCAGAACCGGCATATGCAGTGCGGTGATGATGAGATTGAGCATGAGCAGTCTGCCGAGATTGCGCCAGAGCAGCTCCCAGAACCGGAAAAACGGCGCCTTCTTCGGTGCCTTGGTGTTGATGCCCGGCCCCGGATTCATATAGCCTCCAAAGAGTCCCACAGGGAACACTTCCTTTCGGTTAAACTTCAGATTACAGACGGCAGAATGCCGCCGGTCAGCCTGTCATGAAACAGCCAGACCAGAACTGTGTGCAGACCGCAGTCCGTCAGCGAGAGCAGCAGCAGCGCGGGAACAATCCGCAGCAGTGCAGTGCGCCGGATGCCGGTCTCTGCGGCAGCCTGTCCGAGAAACAGCGTGCGCGTCAGAGCGGATGACAGCGGAACGGCCGCCTCTGCCGCCCGGACGAGAATCAGCGCCGAACAGTAGCCAAAGGGCAGAATCAGCGTGCCTGCCGCGGCAAGGCCGGTTCCGGTGCCGAGCCGGAGCAGCGCGTCCGTTCCCGCCAGCCCGATGCCGCAGCCCCTGACCGCCAGACACAGCAGCGCAAACGGCTGCCCGACAGCGCAGGTACTGCTCAGCAGAATGCCGGCAAGCAGCAGCATCTGCGGGCAGAGCACATTCCGGCAGACATCCCAGAGCGTGCGCGGCGCGTCGGTGAGCTGAAGCCCCTGCATCAGCAGCGGAGCCGCCGCCGGCGGATAAAAAACGCGCAGTACGGCGCCGCATCCGACCGCAAGCAGCGTCCAGACCAGCAGCACGCGGGCGGCGGTCAGCGGCTTTGCGGCAGAGCCTGTCAAGCAGGAAACAGTTTGGAACAGCAGCGGATTTCCGCTTATCATACAGCATCCCCTCCGTCATACTCTATGCGGAAGGGACACGCTTTATGCCGCTCAGGATTTTTTGGGACGCTCCGCACCCGCCAGCTCATAGGCGCGGGTTGTGCAGCGCTCACAGCAGTCGATGACCGTCTCGGTCAGCCTGCCCGCATAGAGCCCGTCCAGACCCGCCAGCGTCGTGCCGCCGGGAGAGGAAACCATGCGGATCAGCTCGTCCACGGATTTGCCCGAATCGGTCAGCATATGTGCCGAACCGATCATGGCCTGTGCAAAGAGCCGCAGCGACGCGCCCTCATCCATGCCGACCGATGCGGCGAACTCCAGAAAGCCCTTGGCAAACAGATAGAGGAATGCCGGGCTGGAGCTGTTGACGGCGATGACCTCGCGCATCCGGTTCTCCGGAATCTCCTCCGCGATGCCGCAGGTTGCGAACATCTGCTTTGCAAGCTGAAATTCCGCATCGGTGATGCCCTCGCATCTGGCGAGCGCAGTGGCACCCATGCCGAGCATCAGCGGGGTATTCGGCATACAGAGAATGACTCTGGCATCGGGAATCGTGTGGCTGCGGATGAATTCCGCGGAGATGCCGGCGCAGATCGAGACGATGACCTGCTCATGCCGGAGCCTGATGCCGTCCAGCACGGCGCCGAGCACCTGCGGCTTGACGGCCAGCACAAGGAAGTCCGCACGGTCTGCAAGCGCCTGCGCGCTTTCTGCGGCGATGACGCCGTCACCGGCGAGTGCGGTGAGCTTTGCGGAATCCGTATCAAACGCTGCAATCTCCGAAATTTCCCCGCTTTTGCGCAGGGCGGACGCAGCAATGCCGCGCATCATGGCAGAGCCCATGTTGCCGGCGCCGAGAAAACCGAGTTTCATGCAAATTGCCTCCTCAGGAAACGGAACGCGCCGCGCTGCAACTTGCGCGGCACCCGTTTGGATTCATTGGAACTGTCAGGCGTTCGAGCGGAGCTCTCTGCGGCCGAAGATCTGCTGATATGCCTTCAGCACGGCCGGCAGGATCAGCACAATCAGCACCATGTCGAAGGGCATTTCCAGCAGGTTTTTGACGATGCGCGCCGCAATCGCCGCGCCGAGGGTCTTGTCCCGCAGGAAGCCGTAGTGGAAGTTTGCCGCGGTATTGCAGATCAGATTGATGATGACGATGTCCAGCAGACGCGCCAGCACCAGACGGGTAATCATGGCGATGTCGTAGGCTCTGCCGGTTTTCGCGGAGATTCTGCGGTAGGCGATCAGGCCGTAGATCAGCCCCTGTGCCGCACCGATCAGCGTATACAGCGGGAAGAAGGCACCGTCCGGGTGGACGAGGTAGCCGACGATATCGCAGAGGCCGCCCGCGAACAGGCTGACCGTGGGGCCGTAGAGCATACCGATTGCGGCGATCGCCAGAAACGCAAAATTGATCTTGGCAAATCCCAGTTCAATGGTGAACGACTCGATCACCATGGAGACGGCGATCAGAAGACCGGTCACCGTGACGGCGCGGAGATCCTTCATCTCCGCCGCGGACTGCTTGAAAGAACCGAACAGTTTCATAAGAAAAACACTCCTTTGCACAATGACTGAACGCACAAAGGAGTGTTGCAGCTTTCCTTTATGCCTCAGCGGGATGCGGAAACTCCACCGCAAGCGCGATGCGCTTTTCGTCCGCCCGACAACTCCCCGTCCGGGCGGCACTTTACGCGGAATTTCCTACTCTGACGCAGACGGCTGTCTGCGCGGCATACATAATCGAATCAGATCGAGATGATCTTGGTCAGGTCATAGAGGTCGTCGTCGAAGGGCTTGGTCATCTTCAGGGCCTCCTGGATGTCGTAGTCCACGAGCTTGGTGCCGCGGATGCCGACGACGCGGTTGCCGATGCCCTGTTCGAGCAGGTTGACGGCGTAGTTGCCCATCTGGGATGCCAGCACTCTGTCGCGCACGGTCGGCGAACCGCCGCGCTGGACATGGCCGAGGATCGTTGCGCGGGACTCGATGCCGGTCTCACGCTGGATGCGCTCTGCGAGCTCCTGCGAGTGGCCGATGCCCTCTGCGACGATGATGATGAAGTTCTGCTTGCCGAGCTTGCGGCTTGCCTGCATCTTTGCGATGATCTCCTCGACATTGTACTCCTTTTCGGGGCAGAGCACCTCGACGGCGCCGCAGGCCACGGCGGAGTTGACGGCGATATAGCCGGCGTCTCTGCCCATGACCTCGACCACGGAACAGCGGTCGTGGCTGTGGCTGGTGTCGCGCAGCTTGTCAACGAGCTGCATGACGGTGTTCATCGCGGTATCGTAGCCGATGGTGAAATCGGTGCTGGAGATATCGTTGTCGATCGTGCCGGGCAGACCGATGGTCGGGATGCCGTGGCGGGAGAGATCGCCTGCGCCGCGGTAGGAGCCGTCGCCGCCGATGACGACCAGACCCTCAATGCCGGCCTTGTGGCAGGCCTCGACGCCTCTTAACACGCCTGCTTCCTCCTTGAACTCCTTGCAGCGTGCGGAAAACAGCTTTGTGCCGCCGCGCTGAATGATCGAGGAAACCGAGCGCACATCCATTTCGTACATATCGCCGTTCAGCAGGCCGTTGTAGCCTCTGTTGATGCCGACGACGGTCATTCCCTTATAAATTGCCGTGCGCACAACCGCGCGGATCGCCGCATTCATGCCCGGCGCATCGCCGCCGCTGGTCAGTACACCAATTCGCTTCATATTTCAGATCCTCCTCATTACTTGCCGCGGCGCGCCGCAGCGTCGTCTGTCGGGATGCACAGTATCACAGCATCGTCCAGTATCTATTGTACTACTTTCAGGGCGGTTTTGTCAAGAGGTCCGGCAAAGATTTTTCGGGGCGCTCCGCAGATGTCCGCTCCGCGGCGCAGTTCAGCGGTGCCGGATGCGCTCGTATTTCTGCTTGGTGGCGAGTCCGCCGCGGATATGCCGCTCCTGCTTGTTTTTTTCGATGACGGCATGGACTCTGGCGGAAAGGCCGGCGTGCAGCAGCGGCAGGCGGGCGGTGATGTCCTTGTGGACGGTTGATTTGGATATTCCGAACACCGCAGCCGTCTGCCGGACGGTCGCGCCGTGCTCCGCGATATAACTGCCGAGCAGCAGCGCACGGTCGTCCAGCGCAGATGCGGGGTCGCTGAAATGGTGCATCATCAGGCGTTCCTCCTCACGGGCGGCGCACCGCTTCTGTCCGGCCGCCGCTTATCAGAGCATATGCGTGCGCGTGCCGGAACATTCCGTGCGGACGGGGGCTTGACAAATACCCCCATAGGGTATATAATAAAGATAGAACCGGAAATCCTGAGGAGAGGAGAGGAGAGCTGACAGATGGACGAACAGAAAGCGCCCTGCTGCTGTGAACGGCATACCGTCCGCAGCGATGCGGAGCGGAAATGTCTGATGAACCGGCTGAAGCGGATTGAGGGACAGGTGCGCGGGCTTCAGAATATGCTGGAGCGCGACGCGTACTGCGCGGACATCCTGACGCAGTCGGCGGCGGTCGGCGCGGCGCTCAATGCCTTCAACCGCGGTCTGCTGGCAAGGCATCTGCACACCTGCGTGGTGCGCGATGTCCGTGCGGGGGATGACCGTGCGATGGACGAGCTGGCGGAGCTGGTCGGCAGACTGATGAAATAACCTGCGGCTGCGGCGCGTTCCGTGCCGTCTGCCGGACAGAAAGGATCAATCGTATGACGCAATACAATGTCACGGGCATGAGCTGTGCCGCGTGCAGTGCGAGAGTGGAAAAGGCGGTCTCCGGCGTGGAGGGCGTCAGTCAGTGCGCGGTCAGCCTGCTGACGAACTCAATGGGCGTCGAGGGAACGGCGTCCCCGGAGGCGGTCATCGCGGCAGTGACGGCGGCGGGCTACGGCGCGTCGCTGAAATCGGAGGCGGGCAGGGCGGCAGCAACGCAGACGGACGCGCTCGCCGATACGGAGACCCCGAAGCTGCGCCGCAGGCTGATTGTCTCGGCGGTGCTGCTGTTGCTGCTGATGTATCTTTCCATGGGGCACACGATGTGGAATTTCCCGCTGCCGGCCTTCTTTCACGGCAATCCGGCTGCGGTCGGCCTTGCGGAGCTGCTGCTTTCCGCGGCGGTCGCGGTCGTCAACCAGCGTTTTTTTGTCAGCGGCTTCCGCGGGCTGCTGCACCGCGCCCCGAATATGGACACACTGGTCGCCATGGGTTCGGGCGTGTCGTTTGTGTGGAGCTGCGTGCAGCTCTTCCGGATGACCGGTCTGGCGGCGGCGGGTGACACGGCAGGCGCGGCGCATCTGCTGCATGAGCTGTATTTTGAATCGGCGGCGATGATTCTGACGCTGATTACCGTCGGCAAGATGCTGGAGGCACGCGCCAAGGGCAAGACGACCGACGCACTCAAGGGGCTGATGTCCCTGTCACCGAAAACCGCGCTGATACTCGAAAACGGTGCGGAACGCGAGGTGCCGGTCACGGAGATCCGGCGCGGAACGGTGTTTGCGGTGCGGCCGGGCATGGTCTTTCCGGCGGACGGCGTCGTGCAGTCCGGCAGCGGTGCGGTCGATGAATCGGCGCTGACGGGCGAGAGCATCCCCGCGGACAAATCGGCGGGCGACCGTGTGCGCGCCGGTACGCGGAATCAGTCCGGCTATCTCGTCTGTGAGGCAACGGAAACCGGCGATGATACGACACTTTCGCAGATTATCCGCATGGTCGGCGACGCGGCGGCAACCAAGGCGCCGATCGCCAAGACCGCAGACCGGGTTGCGGGCATTTTCGTGCCGGCGGTCATCGGCATCGCGCTCGTGACAACAGCCGTCTGGCTGCTGCTCGGCAGACCTTTCGGCTATGCGCTGGCACGCGGCGTATCGGTGCTGGTCATCAGCTGCCCGTGCGCGCTGGGGCTGGCAACGCCCGTTGCGATCATGGTCGGCAGCGGCGTCGGCGCGAGAAACGGCATTCTGTTCAAGACGGCGGCATCGCTGGAGGCGACGGGCAGATGCAGCATCATTGCACTGGATAAAACCGGCACGATGACCGCCGGAAAACCGCGTATCACCGATGTCATTGCGGCAGAGGGCGTGTCGGAGCGGGAACTGCTGACGGCGGCGGCATCCGCGGAGCAGCACAGTGAGCATCCGCTGGCGTCTGCCGTGACGGCGTATGCGGCAGAGCAGGGGATTTCCCCTGAACCGGTCACGGACTTTGCGGCGGAGACCGGCAGCGGCGTGCGTGCGGTATGCGGCGGCAGGGAGCTGCGCGGCGGCAGCGTCGCGGCGATGTCCGGGCTGCTCTCCGGAGAGATGAAGCGGACCGCGGAAGCCCTTGCGGAAGCCGGAAAAACGCCGCTCTGCTTCTCGTCCGGCGGGAAGATGCTCGGCATTCTGGCGGCGGCGGATACCCTGCGGCCGGACAGTCAGGCGGCAATCCGCAGACTGCATGAGCTCGGTCTGAAAACCGTCATGCTGACCGGTGACAATCCCCGCACAGCCGCCGCAATCGGGCAGGCAGCGGGCGTCGATCGGGTCATGGCGGGGCTGCTGCCCGGCGGCAAGGAGGAGGCAATCCGTACCCTGTCGCAGGAGGGCAGCGTGCTGATGATCGGGGACGGCATCAACGATGCGCCCGCCCTGACCCGCGCCGATGTCGGCATCGCGGTCGGCGGCGGTACGGAAATCGCGGCGGATGCGGCGGATGTCGTGCTGATGCGCAGTACGCTGACGGACGCGGTCAACGCCGTGCGCCTGAGCCGTGCCGCGCTCCGGAACATCCGGCAGAATCTCTTCTGGGCGTTCTGCTATAATATCATCGGCATCCCGCTGGCGGCCGGCCTGCTGGTGCCGTTCGGCGTGACGCTGCCCCCGATGTTCGGCGCGGCGGCGATGAGTCTCTCCAGCTTTCTGGTCGTGTCCAACGCGCTGCGGCTCAATTTCTTCAGAGCAGAAGCGCCTGTCCTTCCGGCAGACGCTCCGGCAGAATATCAAACCGAAAGGAAAGGAACGGTGAATCCCATGACAGTGACAACAATGGAAATCAAGGGCATGATGTGCCCGCACTGCGAAGCCCATGTGAAAAAGGCGCTGGAGGCAATCGACGGCGTGACCGTCAGAGAGGTCAGCCACGAGAAGGCCTGCGCCGTGCTGGAATCCGCTGCGGCACCCGATGAGGCGGCGCTCCGGCAGGCTGTGACCGACGCCGGCTACGAGGTGCTGTCCGTCAGACAGTGAGCTGCCCCGCGGCGGGCTTTCGGAGTTGGCAGCGCGGGCTCCGCGCCCGCCCGCGCCCTGCCGCTCACGGCAGTTGCATTTTCCGCGAAGATGTGATATAATATAAATTTGGAAAAGAAGCGCCGCACGGGGCGGCAGCAAATTTGAGAAAGAAGCGTGTTTTCATGACCAAAATCACCATTTTTTCCGGCTTTCTCGGCGCCGGTAAGACAACCCTGATTAAAAAGCTGATCGAGGAGAGCTACAAGGGCGAAAAGCTCGTCCTGATCGAAAATGAGTTCGGCCAGATCGGCATTGACGGCGGGTTTCTGCGCGATGCCGGCATTCAGATCAACGAGATGAATTCAGGCTGCATCTGCTGCAGTCTGGTCGGCGACTTCGGCAAGGCGCTTTTGCAGGTGCTGGACGAATATCACCCTGACCGCATCCTGATCGAGCCGTCGGGCGTCGGCAAGCTGAGCGATGTCATCGCCGCCGTGCAGCGCATTGACGCGCACGATGTCGAGCTGGACGGCTTCACGACCGTTGTCGATGCGAAAAAGTGCCGGATGTACCGCAAGAATTTCGGTGAGTTCTTCGACAATCAGATCACCTATGCAAGCTGCCTGATTCTCAGTCATCAGGGCGGACTCTCCGAGGAAAAGCTCGCGGAGGTCACCGCGCAGCTCCGTCAGCTCAATCCCGCGGCACCGATCGTCACGACCGAGTGGGAGCAGCTGACCGGCAGCCAGCTGGTTGCCGCCATGACGCAGAAAAACACGCTTTCCGACGAGCTTTCGGCGCTGCTGGAGGAAACCGCGCATCATCATCACGACGATGACGATGACGACGAACATGAGCATCATCACCACCACGATCACGATGACGACGAACATGAGCATCACCACCACGATCACGATGACGACGAGCACGAGCATCATCACGATCACGGCCCGGACTGCACCTGCGGCTGTCATGACCACGACCATGACCATGCGCATCATCATCACCACCACGCGGACGAGGTCTTTACGAGCTGGGGCGCCGAGACGCCCAAAACCTTCACCGCGGAGCAGATCACGGCTGCGCTCACCGCGCTGGACGATACGGAGACCTACGGTCAGGTGCTGCGCGCAAAGGGCATTGTCGCCGGTGAGGACGGAAAGTGGATTCACTTTGACTATGTACCGGGGACGCCGGATGTCCGGACGGGCAGTGCCGAGACGACCGGCAGACTGTGCGTCATCGGCGCACAGCTGAACGAGGCAGCCGTCGCAAAGCTGTTCGGACTGGAATAAGGAGGACGCGATGCCGGAGCAGGGAATGATACCCGTATACCTCTTTGTGGGGTTTCTGGAGGCCGGAAAGACGCGGTTTGTGCAGGAGGCGCTGAGCGATGAACGCTTTGCGACCGGAGAGCGCACGCTGCTGCTGGTCTGCGAGGACGGCGAGGAGGAATACGACCTCAAGAAGATTCCGCAGAAGGATGTATATCTGCACATCATCGAGGACGCCTTTGAGCTGGAGCCGCAGAATCTGAAGCGGCTTGCGGACGAATGCAGGGCGGAGCGCGTGGTGATTGAGTACAACGGAATGTGGATGCTGAACGATCTGTTTGACGCGATGCCGGAGGACTGGGGTGTCTATCAGGCGGTCATGGTTGCGGACGCATCCACCTTCCTCAATTACAATGCGAATATGCGCAGTCTGGTGGTGGACAAGCTGAATGTCGCGGAGCTGGTCTATTTCAACCGGCTGCCGCGCTCGGCGGATTTTCAGCCGTATCATCAGATTGTGCGCGGCATATCCCGTCAGACGGAGATTTACTATGAATTTGAGGACGGGCAGACGGTTGTGGACGACATAGAGGATCCGCTGCCGTTTGACACAGAGGCAGATGAGATTGTGCTGGAGGACCGTGATTTCGCGCTCTGGTTCCGGGATCTGATGGATGAGCCGGAGAAATACAGCGGAAAGACGATGACTTTCCGGGCGCTGGCGGTCAAGAATCCGTCGTTCCCGAAGAATGTTTTTGCGGTAGGGCGGCACATCATGACCTGCTGTGTGGAGGACATCAAGTACTGCTGGATTCCGGCGGAATACGCGGGAGATTTCAAGCCGCGGAAGAAGCACTGGATTATGGTGACGGGAAAGATCCGGGTACAGCGGCAGATTCCGTCGCAGAACGCGATGCCGGTACTGACGGTGACGGCGCTGCACGATGCAGACCCGCCGGAGCAGGAGGTCGCGACATTCTACTGATGCCGGCGGCGGGCTTCAAAAGTTCCCCGCGGGGCCGGCAGTGCCGGCAGCCAACTTCTAAAGTGCTCTGCGGGGCAAACCAGAGTATGAGGGCGCACCCCAAACTAAAGTTTTTGGTCGAGCTTTTTTCAAAAAGGCGGGAGCCCCCGCGGGCAATTCCTAAAGTGCTCTGCGGGGCGAACTATAGCAAGAGCACGCACCCCAAATTACACTTTTTGGTCGAGCTTTTTTCAAAAAGCTCGCGGGTTCTTAGGGCAGAGCCCTAAGTCGCCGCCCGCAGGCGGCGAAACTCTCCCGCATAAGGAGAGCTCGGCGGGCTTTGGGACCCCAGTTTGCCGAAGGCAAACTGAGCGATTTCGCTTTGCGAAATCTGGGCGATAGAGGTCCCCATTCCAAAATAGCATCCGCGAAGCGGATACCTTTTTTTACAAAAACCGGCGCTGCCATTGATTACATGGCGGCGCCGGTGCTTTGTATGGTTCTATTGGAGCAAAGTCCGATTGTGCCTTGTTTTCGCCGGCGGCGGGCTTTAGGAATTGCCAGCGCGGGCTCCGCGCCGGGCTTTAGGAAATGGCAGCCGGCACTGCCCGCCCGCATATTGATTTCCTGCGCGATCCGTGGTATAATATACGGAGACTGAAACAATCCCGACGGAGGTTCCGCATGAAACGCGAAAAAACAAGATCCGGCATCCACAACAGAAATACCTTCCGTGTCATCAGCCTCGGCTTCCTGCTGCTGATTCTCGCGGGCGCCCTGCTCCTGATGCTTCCGGCAGCCTCTGCTGACCGCTCTGTTACCCCGTTTTCCGCGACGCTCTTTACCGCCGTGTCCGCATCCTGCGTCACCGGTCTGGTCGTCCGCGACACCGCAACGCACTGGTCCCTGTTCGGACAGGCAATCATCCTGCTGCTCATTCAGATCGGCGGCATGGGCGTCATCACAATCGGTCTGACCGTCGCCAGACTCGCCGGCAAAAAAATCGGCCTGTGGTTCCGCGGCATGATGCAGGACTCGATCTCCGCGCCGCAGGTCGGCGGCATTCTGCATCTGACAAAATTCATTCTCCGGACGACCGCCCTGCTGGAGCTGACCGGCGCACTGCTGCTCAGTCCCGTGTTCTGCCGCGATTTCGGCTTCCCGAAGGGGCTCTGGTATGCGCTCTTTCATTCCGTATCGGCATTCTGCAACGCGGGCTTTGACCTGATGGGCGTGCGGGAGCCGTTTTCGTCTCTGACATCCTACGGCGGCAATGTCTATGTCAATGTGATTATCATGCTGCTGATTATTCTGGGCGGCATCGGCTTCCTGACATGGGACGATGTCGTGCAGCACCGGCATCATTTCCGGAAATACCGCCTGCAAACGAAGCTCGTGCTGGTGACAACCGCGCTTCTGATTGTTCTGCCGGCGCTGTTCTTCTTCTGCACGGAATATGCCGGAGAGCCGCTCCGGGAGCGGATTCTGCATTCGCTGTTCCAGTCGGTGACGGCGCGGACGGCGGGCTTCAACAGCGCCGACCTCTCACAGATGCGCGAGACCGGCTCGATGATGATGACCGTGCTGATGCTGACCGGCGGATGCTCCGGCTCGACGGCCGGCGGCATGAAAACCTCAACGCTTGCCGTGCTGTTTCTGGCGGCGATGAGCGTATACCGGCGGCGCGGGGAGGTGCAGTGCTTCGGGCGGCGCATCGCGGAGGATACCGTCCGTGCGGCGGGCGCGATTCTGTTTATGTATACGGGGCTCTTTTTAGCGTCCGGCATTGCCGTCAGCCTGATTGAATCGCTGCCGCTCATGACCTGTCTGTTTGAGACAGGCTCCGCGCTCGGAACGGCGGGTCTGACACTCGGCATCACGGCGGGGCTGTCGCTGCCGTCGCATATCATTCTGATGCTGCTGATGTTCGCCGGACGGGTCGGCGGCCTGACGCTGATCTATGCCGCCCTTGCCACCGGCGGCGAAAACGCAAGACTGCCCATGGAAAAAGGTTCCACGTATAGAATGGATAATGTGTAAGGATAAGACGGACGCCATCACCAATGTTCTGCTCCTTGTAGTTCTTGATTTCAACAAACTGGTCGCGGAACTCGTTATCGTGCAGGAAT
>JAFPQL010000280.1 GCA_017414145.1 Oscillospiraceae bacterium
GTGATGGGAATCGAACCCACGTAGCCAGCTTGGAAGGCTGGAATTCTACCATTGAACTACACTCGCACAAAAAATCAGTGCGGGGGCTCGTTTCCGATCTTGCTGCACCGTCACTGCACGAACTATTATATCATAATTCGGCGGAATTGTCAAGCCTCTGCGTGCAAAAAATATTCTTCGGGCATTTGTCTGCAAATTTCGCCGGAGGAAATCGCAATTTTATGCGAATTTACTATGAATTTTAGGAGAAGATCAGATCCTGCAATTCCTCGCGCAGCCGGCGGATGATTTTTTTCTCCAGACGCGAGATGTAGGACTGCGAGATGCCGATTGCGTCTGCGACCTCTTTCTGGGTGCGTTCCGTGCCGTCGATCAGCCCGAAGCGCATTTCCATGATCTGCCGCTCGCGGGGGTTCAGGCGGCTGACGGCGTCCCGGAGAATGCGCCGCTCGGACTCCTGTTCGATGTCCCGGCTGACGATGTCCTCATCGGTGCCGAGCAGGTCGGAGAGCAGCAGCTCATTGCCGTCCCAGTCAGTGTTCAGCGGCTCGTCAATGGAGATTTCTGCGCGGTACTGCGCGACTTTTCTCAGGTGCATGAGGATTTCGTTCTCGATGCAGCGGGAGGCGTAGGTCGCAAACTTGATGCCCTTCTCCGGTGAAAATGTGCCGACGGCCTTCATCAGTCCGATCGTGCCGATCGAGATCAGGTCGTCCAGATGGACTGCGGGCGTCTCAAATTTTTTTGCGATGTAGACGACCAGCCGCAGATTGCGGACGATCAGCGTCTCGCGGGCGGACGGGTCGCCGGCAGTCAGCGCTGCAAAGGCAGCGGTCTCCTCGGCGCGGGACAGCGGGGGCGGGAGACGGTCGGCACCGTTGATGTAATGCAGAATGCCGGTGCTGCCGCAGAGCTCGCTGCACAGCACGGAAAGCCAGTGGCGGAAGCGTTTCATAGCAGGTGGGTTCTCCTTTCTCGGCGGGATGTCAGCGGACACAGCAGGCGGGGACGACGGCCTCTGCCGTTTCCTGCACGGAGACAGCGATCAGGACATCGACGGGCGTTTCCTGACAGGGACGGTCAGACCGCGCAATCGCGGCGAAGTCCGGAGAAAAAGCCGGAAGCAGCGCCGTGCCGCTGACGGTCTGTACGGGGAGCAGCCGGAAGCCCGGACGCGACGCCGCAGCCGTATCCGGATCGGGGAAGCGGACGAGCCAGTCAGAAAGCAGCCCCGCCCCGCAGACGATGACCGGCTTGCCCGTGAAGGCATCGCGGAGCAGGTTGCCGCTGTCGGCCAGTGCGGGAAGGGAAAAGTCCGTCCCGCAGATGCGCAGGTGGAGCCGGTAGCGTCCGGCGGGGAGCGCCCTGCCGCGGGCGGACAGCAGAGAGACAGCCGCCGCAGCCGCCGTCACGGCGAGGAGGAGCTTTAAGAGGGAGATATCCGCGTAGATGCTGCCGTTCTGCATGAGCAGCCACGCGGGATGCCCCGCCGTTTCCGCAAGATACACCGCGCCGCAGAACAGCAGACTGATGCCGAGCAGACAGCCCGTCCGGCGCAAAAGCAGCCGCCGTTCCGATCTGCCGAAGGCGGCGGCGCACATGAGCCATGCCGTCAGAAGCCGGAGCAGAACCGTCACGGGCTGGGGCAGCGGCGGCAGCAGCACCGCAAGCGAACAGACCGCCCCGCAGGCAGCGCCCAGCAGTCCGCGCAGCGCCGTGAGGGGCGAATGCGTCAGGGCCGCCGCTGTTTTCAGCAGCGCAAAATCCGTCCAGAAATTTGTCAGCAGCAGCACATCAAGATAGACCGTCATTCGCATCACCTGCATCCATTATAGCACGCTCTGCCGGAGAAACCTGTCGGAACCGTGCCGCATCTGTTCCGGAACATTGCACAAAGTTCGGCGGCATCGGCGGCAATTTCAGCGGAGAAATTTGACGGAATCCGAAAAAAATGTGATTTCTGTATTGACTTTTCGCTGCGATTGGATTATAATATGTGTAGATTGACCGCAAGGGTCTTTCGGTGATTCATGAAATAAGGAGGAGCATTCAAATGGGCAAATTCGTCATCAAGACCACGAAGTCCGGTATTTCCTTCGTCCTGAAGGCCGGCAACGGCGAGATCATTTGCAGATCGGAAGTCTACAACTCGGCGGCTGCCTGCGACAAGGGCATTGCAAGCGTGAAGAAGAACGCGCCGGTTGCGGCTGTGGAAAACCAGACCGTCGAGGGCTTAGCCAAGGAGAAGCACCCGAAGTTCGAGGTCTATCTCGACAAGAGAGGGGAGTATCGCTTCCGTCTGAAGGCGACCAACGGCGAAATCATCGCAGCAAGCGAGGGCTACAAGGCACTGCCCGGCTGCCTGAACGGCATCGAGTCTGTCCGCAGAAATGCAGCGGATTCCGAGATCGTCAAGCTGGAGCCGGAAGCTGAAGAATAAGGCAGAAAAGGAGCAAGATTATCATGGATATTTCTGAGATCAAAAGCTGGATTGAGAAAATCATCGAAAAGATCAAGGGCGACGACGGGCTGAAGGAGAAGTTCACCTCCGATCCTGCCGGTACGGTCAGAGGTCTGGTCGGCGACGCGGCCGACAATGACACGGTTTCCAAGATCGTGGACGGCGTCAAGTCTGCGCTCTCCGGCGGCAAGCTGGGCGCGATCGGCGAGAAGATCTCCGGTCTGGTCGGCGGTCTGTTCGGCAAAAAGGACGACGGCGACAAGAAGGACGAGTAATCCTCAAACAGAACAAAATGCACTCCGTTTTGCGCGGGGTGCGTTTTTTTGTCCGGATGCTTGACAAATCGTGCTGAATCATGTAAAATAGTATACGGATTCCTGTGAATTGCGATCGGAAGAATCAATCAGCATAAAGGAGGAAGTCTCAATTATGGACCCGAATCAGAACAGACCCAGAGGCCGCGAAAAGAATGTCACCGGTCAGAGCGGAAGCGTACACCGCCGCGGCGACGGACTCGGCACCGGACAGGTCGGCTCGCAGCACGGATATTCCGGCAGAACCGGTCAGAGCGGCGGAAATGTCGGCAAGCGTGCCGCAATCGGCGGCGGCGGCGGTATCCTCATTCTCATCCTCGGCTTTCTGCTCTTAAAGGGCGGCGGCGGCGGACTGCTCGGCTCGCTCTTCGGGGGCGGCGGCAGCAGCGGCGGCTTTACCGGCGGCATCACGGATATGCTCGGCGGCGGCGGAGAACTGCCGTATTCCGCATCGGAGAATGCCCCGTCGTCCGGCAGCCAGAGCTTCTCTGCGGCTTCCTCGCAGGCGGCGGATACCTCCGTGGCGTCCGGTTCCAGAGGCAAGCGCACCGTCATCAAGGGCGGCGGACAGGATACGATCACGATGATGATCTATATGTGCGGTACTGACCTGGAATCGAGAAGCGGCATGGCGTCCGCGGATATGCAGGAGATCGCACAGGCGACCTACGGCAGCAATCTCAATGTCATCGTCTATACCGGCGGATGCAAGGGCTGGAAGATCAACGGCATCTCGACCTCCGTCAACCAGATCTATCAGATCAAGGACGGCAAGCTGAACCGTCTGGAAGCGGACATGGGCAACAAGGTTATGACCGACCCGAACACCCTCTCCGAATTCATCCGCTACTGCGCGTCGAAGTTCCCGGCGAACCGCAATGAGCTGATCTTCTGGGATCACGGCGGGGGATCGGTCAGCGGCTACGGCTACGACGAGAAGGCATCGTCCAAGGGCTCAATGGGCCTTGGGGGCATCTCAAAGGCACTGAAAGACGGCGGCGTCACCTTTGATTTCGTCGGCTTTGACGCCTGCCTCATGGCAACTGCCGAGACGGCGCTCATGCTCAATGACTACGCGGACTACATGATCGCGTCCGAGGAGACAGAGCCGGGCATCGGCTGGTACTACACCGACTGGATGACCAAGCTCGGTTCCAATACCTCGATGCCGACCGTGGAGCTCGGCAAGAACATCATTGACGACTTTGTGGCAGCCTGCGACAGACGCTGCGCCGGTCAGAAGACGACACTGTCCGTCACCGACCTCGCGGAGTTTGCGAACACCGTTCCCGCAAAGCTCAATGCGTTCTCCGGCTCGATCAGCACGCTGCTGACGAACAAGGAGTACGAGAAGGTCTCCGATGCGCGCTATCAGGCGAGAGAATTTGCGACCAGCTCGAAGATCGACCAGATCGACCTGTGCGACTTCGCGCTGAAGCTCGGCAATGACGAGGGCAAGGCGCTCTCCGACGCGATCAAGGGCGCGGTCAAGTATAACCGCACCTCGTCCAACATGACGAATGCGCACGGCATCTCGATCTTCTTCCCGTACAAGCGCACCTCGTATGTCGATTCCGCGTGCAGAACCTACGATCAGATCAACATGGATTCGGCGTATTCCAAGTGCATCAAGCAGTTTGCGAGCCTCGAAACCTCCGGTCAGATCTCGGCAGGCGGCAGCTCGACGGGCAGCCCGCTCGGTTCGCTGCTCGGCTCCTTCACCGGCGGCGGCTCCGGCGGTTCGTCGGATGTCATCGGGTCGCTGCTCTCCGGCTTTTTGGGCGGCGGCAGAAGCATTGCGGGGCTGGATGAATCGAACACCGGCTTCATGCAGGAGACGGCGCTCTCCCAGCAGGATACCGCGGATTACCTCGCACTCAATTACCTCGATCCGGGCGCGCTCGTCTGGCAGGAGGACGGCAAAAAGCACACGATGTCGCTGACGGAGGATCAGTGGAAGATGATCCAC
>JAFPQL010000281.1 GCA_017414145.1 Oscillospiraceae bacterium
AGACCTGTCACATTCTGATTGGCGCGCAGCGTGACGGTCAGGAAGCTGTAAATGAGTCCCATAATCAGAGAGCCGGTAATGGAACAGAGCAGCGGAATCATCACAGCAAGCACCGGATTCAGCGTTGCGGCATGCTGCTCATAGAGGAATGCGCCGATTACGCCGCTGATCCCGCCGACATACATGACACCGGGGATACCGAGGTTGAGGTTGCCGGATTTTTCCGTCACAATTTCACCGGTTGATCCGTACAGCAGCGGAATGCCCTGCATGATCGCACGCTGTAAGAAATCTGCCAGCATCATGACGCTTTCGCCTCCTTTTCGCGGAATTTGACCGTGTACTGGATGAAGAATTCGCAGCCGATGATGAAAAAGATGATGATGCCCGTGATGATTTCCGAGAACGAGTCGTTCAGCCCGAACGCCGTGGAAATCTCCGTCGCACCCTTCTCCAGAAATACGATCAGGAACGAGGTCAGGATCATGTAAAACGGGTTGAATTTTGCCAGCCACGAGACCATGATCGCCGTGAAGCCTCTGCCGGCTGCGGTGTCGCGGGAGATCGTGTGGTCGGTGCCGGAGACCAGCAGCAGACCGGCGATGCCGCAGATCGCGCCGGAAATCAGCATGGTGCGCAGCACGACCTTTTTGACCTGAATGCCGATGTACCGCGCCGTGTTTTCGCTCTCGCCGACCACCGCGATTTCATAGCCGTGCTTGCTGTATTTCAGATACACATACATGACGGCGGTGATGGCCAGCACGATCAGAATATTGAGCAGATAGTCGTAGCTGCCGATTGTCGGGAGCCAGCCCGCGTGCGAGGCTCGGTTGATGACGCCGATCTGTCCGGAGCCCTTCGGGACGGAGTGCCGGTATGTGAAATACGAGACAAGCTGAATGGCGATATAATTCATCATCAGCGTGAACAGTGTCTCGTTCGTCTGCCAGTGTGCGCGGAAGAACGCCGGAATCAGCGCCCAGACCGCGCCCGCCGCCGCACTGACGGCCGCCATGACCAGCAGCAGCAGCGCATTCGGGAGCCTGCCGCCCAGAAAGATCATGCAGGCCGCGGTCGCCAGTCCGCCGATCAGCACCTGCCCCTCTGCGCCGATGTTCCAGAAGCGCATTTTGAAGGCGGGCGTCACCGCCACGGAGACGCAGAGCAGCATGGCCAGATTCTGTGCCAGACCCCAGATGCGGCGCGAGGTGCCGAACGCACCGTTCAGCATCGTTGCGTAAAGCCGCACCGGATTCTCACCGGTCAGCAGGAAGGCGACCAGTCCGCTGACAATGAGTGCTGCCGCGACTGCCGCCGCCCGGATCAGCCATGCGCGCCACCAGACGATGCTGTCCCGCTTCGCAATGTGGAACAGCGGTTCTTTCGTTTTCGCTTCATGCGCCATCAGCGGCACCTCCCTCTCCGCCGCCGTAGGCGTCCGCGGAATGTTTTGTCATGAGCAGTCCGATCTGCTCCTTGGTTGCGGTCCGCGCATCGACCAGACCGGTCACTGCACCGGAGCTGATGACCAAAATCCGGTCACAGAGCTCGATCAGCACATCGAGATCCTCACCGACGAAAATCACCGCCGTCCCGCGCTCCTTCTGCTGATTGAGCAGCCGGTAGATCGTGAACGAGGAATTGATATCCAGTCCGCGGAC
>JAFPQL010000282.1 GCA_017414145.1 Oscillospiraceae bacterium
CGTCTGCGAGGGCTACGCAAGATGCTACAAAAGACTGCTGAACAAGGCAGGCATTGAAACACAGTATGTTTCCGGCGGCTATTACGACTCCAACGACAAATACCACGGTCACGCATGGAACCTCCTGAAGCTGAACAACAAATGGTATCATGTTGATGTGACATGGGATGATCAGAACAATGACAACGCAAGCAACAGGAAAAACCGTTATAAGTATTTCCTCTGCCCGGATGAAGTTTTCAATACAGACGGTCACTCCAATTATAACTGGAGTTCAGAAGACGATCCCAGTCTGAACAAAACCAGCGGCGCGGCAACAGACTACAACTATTACCGCCTCGGCGACCTCAATGACGACCACATCTACAACTCCACGGATCAGAACCGCTTCGACCAGATTGCAAACGGCGCAGCGCCGACGACCATGCAGGCTGTCCGCGGCGACCTGAACTTTGACGGTCAGGTCAACAGCACCGACCGCAATTACTTCAACAGCTACATCAACAACTACAAGAACACATATTCCCGCCCGGCACTCTGGAGATTCTGCTCGCTGGAATACTGATGCAATCCGGCATCCGGTGTCTCCGCTCTGCGGCAGAGTAACCCATTCCAAAATCAAATACCGGCGCTGCCATTGAAAACATGGCAGCGCCGGTTTCTGTAGAATAAGGTATCCGCTTCGCGCAAACGCAGAAAGTGGGACGCCCTGCGATAGAGGGCGTCCCCCTCTTGCCGCAAGGCGGCAATTCATCTCCTTGCGGCGTTCTTCTGATACAGGAGTGTTCCGCCGCCTGCGGGCGGCGACTTAGGGCGCTGCCCCAAGAACCCGCGAGCTTTTTGAAAAAAGCCCGCCCAAAAACTTTAAGGCAACCCCCTCCGCCCGCTTCAGAGCCAGCGGCGTTTTCTGGAACGGTTGGAGCGGTGCAGGCGGTCAGAGTTCACCACGAGAATATCTCCCGGCTCCAGTACAATCTCCGCCGTCGGCAGAACCGTCAGCCCGTTCCGCAGCAGCACCAGCACCCGCAGCCCGAAGCTCTCGGACGCCTCCCGGATCGTCCTGCCGCACAGCGCGTGCGCCTCCTCCACCAGAATCTCCCCGACCTGCGCAACATCCGTCAGCTGCGTGGTTTCATGCTCGCGCCTGTGATAATTTTCCACAAAGCCGGCACTGATGATACCGGTCGGAATCGCCACCGCCCCGACGCCGAGAAACGCAATCGCGATCGCCATACAGCGCCCGACCGCCGTCACCGGATAAATATCGCCGTACCCGACCGTCAGCAGCGTGGACATACTCCACCAGATGCCCGAAAAGGCATTTCTGAATTTGTCCGGCTGTGCTTCATGCTCCGCGCCGTACATACAGAGCGAGGACGCAAACATCAGCACGATGATGATAAACAGCGAGGACAGAATCTGATTGCGCTTTTCGTACAGAACCGTCGTGATGACGCTGAAGGAATCGTACTGCGCATTGATGCGGAACAGGTGGAAAATCCGCACCACCCGCAGCATCCGGAAGACGATGAATCCGTCCAGAAAGAAAAAGGGCAGAATGGTCATCAGATCGACCACGCCGTCAAACGACCGCAGAAACCGCAGCTTCGCCCGCACGGGACTGCGGTCCGGATACAGCAGATCGGCCGTCCAGATGCGCAGAATATACTCCGCGCAGAAGATCACTGCCGTCATCAGCTCGATGATGTGCAGCACCGGCAGATACGGCTGAAAGGCATTGAAGGTGCTGAGGAACATCACGACAATATTGACCAGAATCGCAAGTACAATGAACCAGTCAAACGCCCTGCTCAGCAGATCCTCCCGGTTCCCGATCTGGATGATGTCAAAGATTCGCTTTTTCATGTGCAATGCCCCTTCCGTCCGGATTTCGTTCATTATCAGTATACCACGCGGCGCTGTTTTTTGCAAGTGCATCCTGCAATGATCCTTCTCAATTTGCAGTTACAGGGAGCAGAACGGCGCATCCCGAATCCTGCCGCCACTGTGCCGGAACCGCAATGAAAAAGCCGCAGGCTCTCTGCCTCTGAAGCAGGGATGCTGCGGCGATTATTTGATAGCAGTCTTGCGGTTTCCCGGCACGGGAATGTTCAGGTCAGCTTCTCATATTCATGCTTTTTCGGCCGGTCCATCAGCACATGCACGGCATCGCGGACATCCGCGCCGTTATACAGCACCTGATACAGCGCCTCCGTCAGAGGCATTTCGACATCGTACCGCTTTGCAAGGCCGTATGCGGCATGGCAGCAGTAATATCCCTCGACCGTGCCGACCTGCTGCACCGCCTCATACGGCGGGACGCCCTGCCCGATCAGAATGCCGGCGCGGCGGTTCCGCGAGTGCATTGAGGTGCAGGTGACAATCAGGTCTCCGAGGCCGGTCAGTCCGGCAAAGGTGTTGGCTCTGGCGCCAAGTGCCGCGCCGAGCCGCTCAATTTCATGCAGACCGCGGGTCATCAGCATGGCCTTGGTGTTGTCGCCGTAGCCCAGGCCGTCCGAGATGCCGGCACAGAGCGCCACGACATTTTTGAGTGCGCCGCCCAGCTCACAGCCGGTGACATCGTCGTTGATATACACGCGGAAGGTCGGCGAGGAGAACCACTCCTGCACCAGATATGCCGCCGTCGCGCTGGAGCTGGCGGCGACCACGCTGGTCGGGATGTTCCGCCCGACCTCCTCGGCGTGCGAGGGGCCGGTCAGCACGACATAGGTTGCCTCCGGCAGCTCCTCGGCAAAGAGCTTGCTCATGAGCTTGAAGGTATCCTCCTCGATGCCCTTGCCCGCATTCAGAACAATCGTGCCGGGCTTCAGGTGCGGTGCAACTTTTTTGCAGGTGTCGCGGACATATGCGGACGGAATTGCAAACAGCACCAGATCGCTGTCGTCGATGACAGACAGATCGGTCGTCAGGGACACGCCGTTCGGAATTTTGACGCCGGGCAGCTTTTCCTTCTGCTCGCCGTCGCGGCGCATCGCCTCAATTTCCTCCGGAATTGCGCTCCAGATCGTGATTTCATGCTCCTGTGTCGTGTAGAGCATGACCGCCAGTGCGGTGCCGAAGCCGCCGCCCAGAACCGTAATTTTCGCCATGTCATTCCCTCCGTATGATGTATGATAAAATGCGGGCATCGCCCGCAGAATCAGCGTGCGAGCGCCGCTCCGCTCAGCGGCTGTGTCCCGCACCGATTTTCCGCTCCGTGCCGGCCTTCAGCCGTTCGATATTCGCACGGTGACTCCAGATAATCAGCGCCGCGGCGACTGCGATCAGCCCCGTATACAGCAGTGCGCTGCGCCAGCAGACACCCTTCTGGAAATGCTCCAGCAGCAGCGTCGCCGGAATGACGCACGCCGTCGCAATGCAGGATGCCAGCGAAACATATTTTGAGCGCAGCAGCACCAGCGTGAAAATGCCCATGAGGATGAGGAAGCAGATCGGATTGATGACCAGAAAGACGCTCACGCCGACCAGCACGCCCTTGCCGCCGCGGAATCCGTGCCAGACCGGAAACACATGACCCAGCACGACAAACGCCGCCGCGACATAGCAGAGCCAGCGGAAATCGCGTCCCGCGCCGTTGCCCTCAGCCAGCGGCGCCCAGTTCAGGCGTTTACAGAGCAGCTCGGACAGCGCCATTGCCAGCGCACCCTTTCCGAGGTCAATCACCATCGTCGCAATGCCGCAGCCCTTGCCGAAGCACCGCAGCACATTGGTCAGACCGGCATTTCCGCTGCCGAATTTCCGGACATCCTCATGTTTCATCAGCCGCACCGAGACAATGCCGCCGTTGAATCCGCCCAGCAGATACCCGATTGCTGCCGCAATCAGGATGCTGACCAGATAGCCTGCAAAAGTACCCTGCATATATCCTGCACCCTTCGTGTTCGTGATTGCGGACCGCTGCCGCACGGCAACAGCGACCGCCCTCCGGATCAGCCTCTGCTGCCGGAGTCGTTTCCGCGCTCGCGGATGATAAATTTCACCGGTGTTCCCTCCAGCCCGAAATTCTCCCGGAGCTGGTTCTCCAGATAGCGCTGGTAGGAGAAGTGGAACAGATCGGCGCGGTTGACGAAAAAGACAAAGGTCGGCGGCTTGACGCCCGCCTGTGTCATATAATAGATCTTGAGGCGTCTGCCCTTGTCGGTCGGCGGCTGCACGCGTGCGGTCGCGTAGGCGAGGACATCGTTCAGTCTGCCCGTCGTGATGCGCAGCGCGTTGTTCTCCGCCGCCGCGTGAATCATCGGGAACAGCTTCTGCACGCGCTGACCGGTCTTGGCGCTGATGAACAGGAACGGTACATAGCTCATGAAGCTGAAATCGTTTTCGAGCTTCTTCTGAAATTCCTGCATCGTCCTGCCGTCCTTCTCGATCAGATCCCACTTGTTGACGACGACAATGGACGCCTTGCCCTGCTGATGCGCATAGCCCGCGACCTTGGAATCCTGCTCGGTAAAGCCCGTCACGGCGTCGATCACGATGATGCAGACATCGGCGCGGTCCACGGCCATAAAGGCGCGCAGCACGCTGTAATGCTCGATATTCTCCGTGACCTTGGATTTTCTGCGGATGCCCGCCGTGTCGATGAACAGATATTTGCCGTCCTCGCGGTCCACGGGCAGGTCAATCGCGTCACGGGTCGTGCCCGCCTCGTCCATGACGATCGAGCGCTCCTCGCCGGCAATATAGTTAATCAGCGAGGATTTTCCGACATTCGGCTTGCCGATGACGGCAACTGCAATGCGGTCGGATTCCTCCTCCGTCTCCGCCTCTGCGGGGAACGCCGCGCAGACGGCATCGAGCAGATCACCCGTGCCGGAGCCATGCAGCGAGGACACCGCATAGGGCTCGCCGAGGCCGAGATTGAAAAACTCGTAGTATTCCATCGGCGGCTCTCCGATCGCGTCGCACTTGTTGACGCAGAGCACGATCGGCTTGCCGGATTTTTGCAGCATATTTGCGACATCAATGTCGTTTGCGGTCACGCCGGCACGGACATCCGTCACAAGCACGATGACATCGGCGCGCTCAATGGCGAGCTCGGCCTGCCGCCGCATCTGTTCCAGCAGATGATCGTCTGTCTGCGGCTCGATGCCGCCCGTATCGACGACCATGAACTGCCGCCCGCACCATTCCGCCTTTGCGTAGATGCGGTCGCGGGTCACGCCGGGCGTATCCTCGACAATCGAGAGCCGCTTTCCGACGAGCTTATTGAAAAGGGTCGATTTGCCGACATTCGGCCGCCCGACGACGGCGACGATTGGCAGTGACATAGTGGTTGCTCCTTTCTTGTCTGTGCAGATACCGGTATGGAAAGCGGAGTGATTTCCGGCATCAGTGAAAATCAGCGGCAGGAACCGGTCATTGGTTTCCGGCCGTCTTGTTGTAGCCGTGGGAATAGGCGTGGTATTTTGCAATCAGATCGCGTTCCAGCCTGTCAAGGTCATCGTATCCGCTTTCCCGCAGCGTGACAAGGCGGATCAGAAACGAATCGCCGTATTTATAATCGGCATATACATCGCCGTTGCCGCGGCCTGTGAAATGCTGCTTCACACGGAAGAAAAGCCGCTTCGCCTGCCCGACATAATACATATTCTTCGTCTGATTATAGATGATATAAACGCCGACCATATCGCCTTGCATCTGCTGCGCCGCCTGAAAGAACGCCGAAGGCGGAACACCCTGTCCGGCTGCTTCCTGTTCATAATATGAACGGCTGTTCATAGACTGAAAAAATGCAGTTACATATTCACAAATCAGTTTAAACGCATCCCCGCAGATCGCATCCGGATGATTGTGTTTGATATAGGCAAAAGCATCGTCCGGATTGATTCCGAATTCGTAATACTGATTCAGTCTCTGATTCACTGCATTTTGAAAGTCAACCCGATAATTGCCTTGCTGTGTCCGAATCATTCTTCCCTGCTGCCGAAATGTCATCTCTGTCTCGCTTTTGGCAATATAAGAAAGGGTATCCGGAAACAGCTTTTGTATCGCTTGTATCGTCATTGGCTTATGTGAACTTCTTAAGTATCGAATCAGCTTGGGAATAAATCGAATCGTGAATAACAAAAGGAAAGTGATAAGTGCTATGTAGAAATATATCCATAAATCTTCCATGGAATATGCACCTCTTTCCAAGTCAGGTTGCTAATTTGTCAAGCAAATGACGCCGGAATGGTTGCGCGACAATCATAAGCATTGAACACACGCATCCGGTGACTCCTTTTCCGCAAAGCGGTCACAGCTCCTCCTCATACGGATCCCGCATTGCAGCCCAGCAGCGGTATGCGGCATAGCCCATGCCCGCAGTCAGCAGAACGCCGAATCCGACCATGATCGGCAAACTGAAGCTGAATATCCCGTTCACGGCATTGCCGAGCGCGTGCAGCAGAATTGCCGCCGGCAGCATGACCTTTGACCGCCCCGTGCGGATGCCGTAAAAGATCAGGACCGTCAGCGCAATCGTATCCGCAGCACCGAACAGTGCAAAAAACAGATTTACGGGGAAAATGTCCGGCGCGGCGTTTCCGGTGCCGATCAGCCCGATGCAGCTGACGCCGGCGCCGATCTCCTCCCAGATGCTGTGTCCGATGCCGTAGGTGACGGCGTTCTTCCGGCTGTCATAGGATTCGAGCGCATAGCGGAGTGCCAGATACTTTCCGCCCTCCTCAAAGATGCCGAACAGCAGCCCTGTCTGCAAATGAAACAGCACAAAATCATCCTGCGAAAAACCGGAACGGATGCCGCCCGCAACGACAAACACCGGAACGGTGACCAGAAAGGCGACCAGCGCCGGATACAGCAGCGCGCCGGTTCTTCTGCGCCAGATCAAAAGCAGCAGGAACGGAAACAGCAGCCTTGTCATTCCGGCCAGCAGACAGCTTACATCACTCATATTGTCCTCCGTGTCCCGTACAGCGTATCCCAGCTATTCGCCTTCCGCATAGCCCAGAACAGTGTCCAGCAGGACATAGCCGTCCACCTTGGTCTTGATGACCCTTGTGCCGAGCGCGGCTTCCAGCTCCTCGCGGGAACGGTCGTCCAGAAAGACATCGTCGTGTCTCAGACAGGTTTCCGTCAGCAGGACAGCCTCGCCCAGATCGCGGCCGCTGAGCTGCGCATACAGATCCTGATAGGTCAGCAGGCCGGCAACGGTAATCGTGTGGCCGTAAAAATCGTTCAGCACGGGGATGACCTGACAGTGTACGGCCGGAAACTTCGCTTCGAGGTCGCGCATCATCTGTTCGAGGAACGGGGCGGCAGCGGTTCCGGTCGCAATCGTCAGAAACCGCGCATCTCCGTCATATTCAGCATCTTCCATCGCGTCGTAAAACTCATTCATCAGATAGCGGAGCATTCCGACGCCGTTTTCGTACTGCGGATAGTCCTCGTAGGCGTCGTCGTCCGGCAGAGGCAGTCCTGCGAGCAGATACAGCTCATCGGAGGCATACACGATGCGGCTGCCGTTTGCCTGAAGACTCCAGCGCTGCACGGCCTCGATCTGTTCGACGGCGGCGCGGGCAGTCTCCTGCGTAAAAGCGGGAATCGGGCAGAGATGCTGCCGGAACTTCGTCATGCCGAACGGAACGACCGCGATTGACTGCACCGCCGGCACCATTGAAAAGAGGTCCGCCAGTGTCCTGTGGAGATTGTCGCCGTCATTCCATGTCGGGCAGAGCACGATCTGGCAGTTCATCGGCACGCCGGCCTCTCCCATCTGCCAGAGATATCTGAGCGATTCGCCCGCCTTTTTATTGCCGAGCATTTTGCAGCGGAGCTGCGGGTCGGTCGTCTGCACCGAGACATTGACCGCCATGTGCATTCTGATGATGCGCTCGACATCGTGATCGGTCAGGTTGGTCAGCGTAATATAACTCCCCTGCAAAAAGGAAAGACGCGCGTCATCGTCCTTGAAATAGATGGTATCGCGCATCCCCTTCGGGTTCTGGTCGATAAAGCAGAAGATGCAGTGATTGCCGCAGGTGCGCTTTTCGTCCATGAGCGCAGTGGCAAAGCCGAGTCCGGGGTCGTCATATTCGCGCTTTTTCAGGGTGAAGCTGCGCGCCTCCCCCTCCCGCATGACCTCGACGGTCAGCACGCTGTCGGTAATGGCATAGCGGTAATCCAGCACATCGGCAATCACGGTTCCGTTAATGGAAATCAGACAGTCACCGGACAGAATGCCGGCGCGCTCCGCGGGAGAACCGGCAGTGACTTCCGTTATTTCGATCATAGTGCCGCCCCCGTTTCTGTCATGCCGGACGCCGCGGGATGCCCTTCGGCGCACAGCCATACAATACAAAAAGGGAGAAGTCCAGCGTCCCTCTCCCTTTCCGCTTCATTCGATGCGAGTCCGTCTGTCTCCGGCATCTTTCGGAAGGGAACCTGTCCCCGCCGCAACGCCGCAGCAGATACTCAGTCCTCAGAAATCTGAAGAACCGCAACGCCCTTGTAGAAGCCGCACTTCTTGCAGACCTTGTGCGGCGCTTTGAGCGCACCGCAGTTGGAGCAAGTGCTCATAGCCGGCATTGCCAGCTTACTGACAGCGGAGCGGCGGATATCGCGTCTCGCTTTCGAGGTTTTTCTCTTCGGTACAGCCATGTTGGCACCTCCCTTGTTGTGATTTGCGTGGATTGGAATATCGGTTCGGGGTCATGCTTGATCTTCGTACTGCACGGTGACGGAACCGCAGCCGCAGCTGCATTCGCCGAGGTTCAGATCCTGTCCGCAGGACGGGCAAAGTCCTTTGCAGTCCGGTCTGCACAGAATTCTCGTCGGGAGTGACAGCCGCAGATCGGTCATCACAGCCTCCGCGAGATCCAGCATGGCATCCGGTGCCAGCAGATATTCGGCGTCCTGCCGGCGATCGGCAGTCTCTGTGACAATGATATGTGAGAATTCCTCCTCACACGGCACTTCCACAGGGGAAAGGCAGCGGTCACAGGTCAACTCCGGCACCGCGGTGAGCGTATAGCGAAGCATCAGCACTCCGGCACGGTTTTCAAGGATTCCCTCCGCTGCGGGCAGCTTTTTGCAGGCAAGCCCGAAGTCTGCGACAGTTTCGGCATCCAGTGTAACCGAGATCCGGCGTGTTTCGTCCGGCCGCAGCAGAAGCTGCCGCACGGAAATCCGGTACGCCTGTTCCGGCGACGGAGTCTGCATGGAGAATGACCTGC
>JAFPQL010000029.1 GCA_017414145.1 Oscillospiraceae bacterium
AATATACTGCATGGTATCGTAGATCGCCATGCCGGCCGTCACGGAGCCGCCGGGGCTGTTGATATACAGCGAAATGTCCTTCTCCGGATCCTGGCTTTCGAGGAACAGCAGCTGTGCGACGACAAGGCTCGCCGTCACATCGTTGACGTCCTCCGACAGCATGATGATGCGGTCATTGAGCAGGCGGGAGAAAATATCATATGCCCGCTCGCCGCGGTTCGTCTGTTCAATTACGGTTGGCACGAGACTCATATGGGTGTCATCCTTTCATCGGGTTTTCTCTGCAAATAGCAATACTCCGGCCTCCGCCCGCACCTGCGGCAGTCAGCACAGGCGCGGCGAAAACCGGTATATTTCAGCTTTGATTATTCCTCGGCGGCTGCGGGTGCTTCCTCAGCGGGTGCTTCCTCGGCAGGAGCCGCCTCCTCAGCCGGTGCAGCAGCCAGATCGTTGTCCACGACTGCGTTCGACTTGATCAGCTCGACAACCTTCTGGACGCGCAGGTCGGTACGGTAATCCTCACGCGGGATGCGTGCGTGAACCAGCTCGACCGGAACCTTCATCTGTGCCGCGAACTCGGCAAGCGCCTCGTCCAGCTCAGCATCGGAAACCTGAATGTCCTCGGTGTCTGCGATCTTCTCCAGTGCAAGGCGAAGCATGACCTCCTTCTTGGCCTGCGGCTCGTACTCATCGCGGAGCTGCTCCATGGTCATGCCGGTGAGCTGGAGGTAGTCGTTCAGAGACAGGTCCTGATACTGCTGACGGAGCTGGCTCTCGAACTCGGAAATATGCTGGTCAATTCTGCGGTCGAACATCACCTGCGGAATGACTGCATCCGCACCGGCGACGACCGTATCAAAGACTGCGTTCTCAAACTGGGTCTGTGCCTGCTGCTCCGCATTGGCGGTCAGGCGCTTCTGAATGTCCTCACGGAGCTCTGCAAGCGTGTCGAACTCCGAAACATCCTTTGCAAACTCGTCATCGACCTCAGGCAGCTCCTGCATGGTGATGGCGAGGATTTCGGTCTTGAAGACTGCGGGCTTGCCGGCATAGCGCTCGTCGCCGTAGTTCTCCGGGAAGGTGACCTCGACATCGAACTTCTCGCCGATGCTGTGGCCGACGATCTGATCCTCAAAGCCGGGGATGAACTGGCCGCTGCCCAGACGGAGCGGGTATTCCTCACCCTTGCCGCCTTCAAACGCTTCCCCGTCGATGAAGCCTTCAAAGTTGATCTTGACCTCGTCGCCCTCCTGCGCCGCACGGTCATCGACATCGACGACACGCGCCTGACGCTGACGGAGTGCCTCGACCTGCTGGTCGATATCCGCCTCGGTGACCTCACGGACGACCATCGGTGCGTGAACGCCCTTGTATGCGCCGACCGTAACCTCCGGCTTGGTGATGAGCGTCGCCTTGCAGACAGCGCCCTCATTCTTCGAGCAGGAGACCAGCTCGACGGACGGACGGTCAATCAAAGTCAGGTTCTGGTCAGTAATAATCGTATCCAGTTCATCGGGAATCAGGCTGTTGACGGCATCCTCGAAGAAAACCTCCTCGCCGTAGAGCTTCTCGACGATTCTGCGGGGCGCCTTGCCCTTGCGGAAGCCCTTGACCTGAATGTCCTTCTTCTGCCGCTGATAGACGCGCTCGCAGGCAGCTTCCAGATCCTCGGCGGAGATCGCAAAGGTGACCTCTCTCATATTCACATCGGTTTTCACATCGGATACCAGACTCATAACAGTTGTCCTCCAAATTCATAATTCTCAGCATGAAAAATCCGTTTTCATGCGGTGACACGCAACAGTGTCCAGACACTTTATTATAGCACAACGGGGAATAATTTTCCAGCGCTTTTTCCGCTTTCTTCGTTTTAGACGAATCACAGTACAAGCTGTGGAATAAACTGTACATAATCCCCTGCAATCAGGTGGTAGCAGATGCCGTCCCGCACGCCGTTGATCGCGTGAGACTGCGCCGCACCGTGGACATGGCCGTACCAGCAGTCCGTCACCGGATGCCGCCACAGCACCTCCAGCATCTCAAAATTGCAGCTTGCGCCGTAAATCGGCGGATAGTGCAGGAAGGCGATCGGTCTGAGCCCGTCCGCCTCCGTGGAACGGAGCGAGACTTCCAGCCGCTGCGCTTCCCTTGCGTTAACCTTGGCGTTGGCGGGCTCATAGGGGTCCATGTTGACCCAGCCCCGCGTGCCGCAGATGCCGTATTCGCCGTACGCATAGTGATTGTTGTGCAGAATGCGGAGCGTGCTGAGGCCGTGCGCCGTCAGAAACGCCTGCATTTTCGACATCGTCACCCACCAGTAGTCGTGGTTGCCCTTCACGATGATTTTCTCCCTGCCGGGCAGGGCGTCCAGCCACTGAAAATCGGGCAGCGCCTCATCGAGCGTCATGCCCCACGAGATATCTCCCGCCAGCACGACCGTATCTTCCGGCGAAATCCGCGCCCGCCACGCTGTTTCCAGCAGCTTCCAGTGATTCTCCCAGCCCGCAAAGATGTCCATCGGCTTTTCCACACCGAATGAAAGATGCGTGTCACCGATGACGAACAGACTCACTGCACACCCAGCTTTTCACGGACATATGCCGGCATTTCATCCTGCCGGACGGAGTCGCTGAACCGGACGGTCTTGGTTCTGAGCTCGGCCAGCGCCTTCGGGATCGGCATACCGGATTTTGCTTCCAGACGGGCGAGAATCTCATATTCATCCGCATCGGTGTCGCCGCCGATTGCCTCCAGCACTGCGGCGCCGAACTTATACGGGTTCGCCGTCGATGCAATCAGCATCGGGAGCCGCTCCGCGGCGTTTGCGAGATAATCCCGCGCCGCACAGATGCCGACCGCGGTATGCGTGTCGGAGAGATAGCCGTTCTCCGCAAAGACCGTGCCGATCATCGCCTTGGTCGCGGCGTCGTCCCAGAAGCTGCCGGAGAATTCCGCCTGAATGTGGTGGGTCAGCTCCAGCGGAATCTCATATCTGCCCTCGGTTTTCAGCGCGCCGAACCATTCGCGGATCTGCGCATCGTTTCCGCCGGTCATGTGATAGAGCAGACGCTCCAGATTGCTCGAAATGAGAATGTCCATCGACGGGGAAACCGTCGCGTGGAACGCACGCTTGCGGTCATAGACACCGGTGCTGATGAAATCGGTCAGCACCTTGTTGATGTTCGACGCACAGATCAGGCGGTGAACCGGCACACCCATCTGCTTTGCGTACCACGCTGCCAGAATGTTGCCGAAGTTGCCGGTCGGAACGGTCAGGGCAAAGCGGTCGCCCGGCTTCAGGATGCCCCGTTCGAGCATCGTGACATATGCCGAGACATAGTAGACGATCTGCGGAACCAGCCGTCCCCAGTTGATCGAGTTGGCGGAGGAGAACTGCATTCCGTTCGCCGCCAGTACCTTCTGCATCTCCGGGTCGGTGAAAATTGCCTTCACGCCGTTCTGGCAGTCGTCAAAGTTGCCCTTGACTGCGCAGACGCAAACATTTTTGCCCTCCTGCGTCTGCATCTGACGCTTCTGCATCGAGCTGACGCCGTCCTCCGGATAGAAGACCATGATCTTCGTGCCGGGGACATCCTGAAAGCCCGCGAGCGCCGCCTTTCCGGTATCGCCGGAGGTTGCCGTCAGAATGACGACCTCCTTGTCGGTGCCGGTCTTTTTGATCGCTCTGGTGAGGAAATGCGGCAGAATCTGCAGCGCCATATCCTTGAAGGCACAGGTCGGACCGTGCCACAGCTCCAGCAGCATCGAACCGTCCGCAAGCTGCGCAATCTCCTGCACAGCCGGTGTCTCAAAGCTGCCGGACGCATAGGCAGCCGCCGTACACTCGCGCAGCTCCTCCGGCGTGAAATCCGTCAGATAAAGCTGGAGCAGTCTCGCCGCACGCTCCGCATAGGGCAGACCCTTCAGTGAATCAAAATCCGCAGCAGAAAGCTCCGGGATAAACGCCGGCACAAACAGTCCGCCGTCTGCCGCGATGCCCTGCGCAATCGCCTCTGCGCTGCTGACTGTCAGCGCGCTGTTTCTTGTGCTGTGGTAAATCATATCTGATATCCTCCTTATCGGTACTCATCCAGTTTTTTGGGGTATTCCACATAGCTGCGGACCACGCTGCCGCATTTCACGCAGAAAATATGGTACATCCGCTGCCCGTCGCCGATTGCGCTCTCCTTCATCACGGAGCCCTGCGCGAACTGGATGCCTTTCGTAAATTCGCTGCCGCCGCAAAAGGGGCATTCCTTCACCCGAATGTTCATGTTTTTTCACTCCTTCGCCGCGCCCGTATATTCTGCGCGTCAGCGTACTTCCGTCATATATGCGTTGTACTGTCCGGAGCCGAGCCGGATCAGCGTATCATAAAGCGTGCGCACCTCAGCTTTTTCAGAGCAGCGCAGATAGCTCCATCCCTTGATTTTCTCAACCAGGCTGCGCGATTTCTCGTAATTCTTCACGGGGTCTCTGCCCTTGCCGGCGGCTTCCAGCTTCTTTTTATAAGACCGGAGCTGCTGGATAAACTGCGGATTCGCCTCGCGCTGCCGGCAGAGCAGCCTTGCGTGTTCCAGCTGCGGGAGAATTTCGTCCGCGCTGTTCAGCTCCGCCTGATAGAACGACTCTGCCTGCCCATAGGTGTATGCCGTTTTTTGGATCAGCTCGGAAAACGAGCCGTATTCCGACGCAACGGTCTCATGGAGAAATGCGAAGATCCTGCGGTTCAATTCTATATCATCAAGCTTTGTGACGGAGAGCCAGCGGATAAAATTGTTATCCGCGATACCCTTAATGATGATCTCCTCATTGTCGGCGTAATAGACACGGATGCAGTAGTCCCGTGTCCGCGGGCAGTATTTCGGAATGACCGCGTCCTCCGGCGTCAGCAGATTATACTGCATCAGGTCATAATAGGGGCTCTCCGGCTCGCGGATATGCTGACTGACCGCAATTTTCTGCCTGTACGGGAGAATCTCGTCTGCCGAATCCAGCATCGCGGAATAACAGTGCATCATCCGGTTCTTGCCGTATTTCACGATGCCCTCTGCCCAGTAGTCACCCAAATAATGCGTCCGTTCCATCTTCATGATATATGCAAAGATTTCGCGGTTCGTTTCCAGATCATCCGCTTTTGTCACGGAGCACCAGAAGACATATGCGGTCGTTGTGATGCCGAAAATCACGACCTCGTCATCAACGA
>JAFPQL010000283.1 GCA_017414145.1 Oscillospiraceae bacterium
ATTTTCACACTTATGTATAATCTTGATGAACGATTCGTCCCAGAGGAATTCCAAAATATAGACGAAATGTTTCCACGCAGAGAAATCCGCCGTTTAAGACGGCCTAATGGCGAGTTGCCGATTCCGATGAGAATTTATAACACTGAAATATTGGACTATTTCAAAATAGCAATTTATGCGTCGGATCCGTTTATTCAATATATTTCATATTATCATGTGATAGAGTATTATTTTGACGATGTATTTGACGAACACTTGATGTCTGTGATAGTAAATAAAATTACAATGCCTGATTTTTCCATCCATAATAAGAAAAAAATTTTGGAAATCGCCCGTGCTATTCGTAAAACCAAAAACGAAAACGAATCTGCTCAAGGAAACGAATTGGAAACATTAGAATATGTTTTGGAAAAACATATCGCAGACAATGCGATGACAGATTTCAAAAACAGAATAAATGATTTGTCTAAAGACGCGGTTTCTTTTTACCAAAATAATATGGTAGTTTTTTCAAAAGCACCTCAATTACCTTGGGAAGCCAACAATTTGAGAAAAAAATTAGCCGAGCGAATTTATAAGACGAGGAATGCCTTGATTCATAGTAAAAGCGGAAAACAGGATGCCATTTATAAAGCCGCTCAGCATGAAGAACAGTTAAAAAAGGAAATTCCTTTAATAAGAGCTGTTGCGGAAATGATAATTATCAATTCTGCAAAAATCGAGTGAACACACTGGCAGACTGAAAAATGTGAGGTCGGTGATTTCATTGTTATTTGAGCGACGCATAGACTCCGAGCGCGTTGCATCAATTCGGTAATAAAGAAAGGTATCAGCGCTATGGTATTGAGAAATCTTCTACTGGACAATGTCCTGACAGACATCACCGTTGAAAACGGAAAAATCACCGCAGTTTCCCCGGCATCGGGCGGCGGCGAGGGCATGGACTGCACCGGCCTGACCGTCATCCCCGGCCTCGTCGATATGCACACGCACGGCTGCGTCGGCTGCGACACGATGGACGCGCACTTTGAGGAGATGAGCAATTTCCTCGCACAGAACGGCACAACCTCGTGGCTCCCGACCACCATGACGATGGATTACGACTCCATCCGCCGCGTCACCGAGGCGAACCGGAATGTCTCCGGCGCACAGATTCTCGGCTTCCACATGGAGGGCCCATACATCAACGAAAAGCGCAAGGGCGCGCAGAACGGCAAGTTCATCCGGAATCCCGATCTGGAGGAATTCCGGTCGCTGGACGGAATGCGCGTCGTCACCATTGCACCGGAGCTGGAGGGCAGCATGGAGTTCATCCGTGACTGCGGCGCACTCGTCTGCATCGGCCACACGGACGCCGACTACGAGACCTGCATCCGGGCGATTGACGCGGGCGCAAACTGCCTGACGCACACCTTCAACGCGATGCCGGGCATCCATCACAGAAATCCCGGCCCGATCGGCGCCGCACTGGAAAAGAATATCTACGCGCAGGCGATCACGGACGGGCTGCATCTGCATCCCTCGATTGTGCTGCTGCTCTACAAGGCATTCGGGCCGGACCGCATGGTCATCATCAGCGATTCGATGCGTGCGACCGGTCTGGGCGACGGCACCTATGAGTTCGGCGGACAGGAGATCATCGTCAAGGACGGGGTCGCCCGCACACTGGACGGCGCGATTGCCGGCTCGACCTCGACGCTCTGGCAGTGCGTCAAGCGGGCGGCGAGCTTCGGCGTTCCCTTCGCGGATGCCGTGAAAATGGCGACCAGAACCCCTGCCGACATGATCGGCGCACCCGAAAAGGGACGCATCGAGGTCGGTGCGGA
Organism: Oscillospiraceae bacterium; assembly: GCA_017414145.1. The sequence continues at coordinate 1,827 of JAFPQL010000283.1, forward strand.
TGCCGATCTGCTGCTGCTGGATGCCGATCTCGAAATCGAGCGCGTGATGATCGCCGGCCGGTTCATCGAGGAGCAGAACGAGCAGCACCGCCGCTATCTGGAGGAAAAGGAAAAGGTGCGTCAGATCGCGTCGCTCTTCCACACCTCCGGCACCTTCATGGCGCATCATGTCGTCAATCAGGGCAATATCAACTCGACCTACCGCGTCGATTTCCGGCAGGAGGACGGCTCGGTCCGCTCGTACATTCTTCAGAAGGTCAATACCTTCGTGTTCCGTCACCCGATTGAGATTATGGAGAACATCAAGAAGGTCACGGAGCATCTGCGCGGCAAGGTCCGCCGTCTCAACAAGCCTGCGCTGCATTTCTACAGCACCGATTCCGGCGAAAATTATTACATCGAGGACGATGCCGCGTTCTGGCGCATGGAGAATCACATCGACGGCGTCGGCTACGATACGGTCGATTCGCTGACCGTTCTGCGCAATGCGGGCGCGGCGTTCGGCGAATTCCAGAACCAGCTCTCCGATTTCCCTGCGGAGACGCTCTATACGACCATTCCCGATTTCCACAATACGGCGAAGCGTCTGGACACCTTCTTTGCCGCCGTGGAGGAGGACCCCTGCGGACGCGCCGCATCTGTGCAGGCGGAGATTGACTTCATCCGCGCACACCGCGACCTCGCCTGCGAGCTGACCAGAATGCAGGAGGCCGGTCAGGTGCCGCTGCGCGTCACGCATAACGACACCAAGACAAACAATGTCATCTTTGACCGCGTCACCGGTGCGCCGCTGACCGTTATCGACCTCGACACGGTCATGCCCGGCCTTGCGATGCACGATTTCGGCGATGCCGTCCGCTTTGCCGCCAGCACCGCCCGCGAGGATGAGCCGGATACATCAAAGGTCGCGCTCGATCTCGCAAAATACCGCGCCTTCGCGGAGGGCTTCATCGGCAAGACGGCCGATGTCCTGACAGAGAATGAGATCCGCACAATGGCACTCGGCGCGATTACAATCACGATTGAGCTTGCCGTGCGCTTCCTGACGGATTATCTCACCGGCGACAAGTATTTCAAGACCGAGTATCCGGAGCACAACCTCGTCCGGACGCGCTGCCAGCTCGCGCTTGCGCAGGATATGCTCAATAAGCGCGGCGAAATGGAACAGATCGTCAGAGAAATCGTGGCGAGCGTATAATCAGCCTCAGAGAACCGCATCACAGAGCCGTGGTGCGGTTCTTTCGCAGCGGGATCCCGCCGGAAAGGAGTGTCTGCCGTGAAAGTCAATGCAGCGCCCGATGCGCTGAGCGCGTCCGCGGAAACGCCGCTCGGCACCTTGCTGCTGCGGTGCAATGCCGCCGGACAGCTCACGGAGCTGTATTTTACGGATGCACCGGCGCTCTGCCGGACAGCGCCGACCGCTGCGGCCCTCTGCGCGGCGCTGGAGCAGGTATCGGAGTATCTGGACGGCGTGCGCGTTTCATTTTCGCTGCCGCTGGCACCTGCAAAGACGGCGTTTCAGCAGCGCTGCCGGGATGCCGTTCAGCGGATTCCGTACGGGGAGACGCGCAGCTACGGGCAGATTGCCGCGATGATCGGCGCGCCGCACAGTGCCAGAGCTGTCGGGGCTGCCATGCACGCAAATCCGCTCTGGCTGGTTGTTCCCTGTCACCGCGTCGTCGGCGCGGACGGCAGTCTCACCGGATATGCCGGCGGAGCGGCGCGCAAGACATGGCTGCTGCATCTGGAGGGCGTCTTGTAAATTACGCTGAAAAAACGGAACCGTCCGCCTTGAAATTCTGTCCGGTTCCGCTGACGGAAATTCACCGTATCCGCTTTACATTTCCCGCCGAATATGGTATAATGAAGGGTAAGATTAGGCAGCGCGGTCTGTCTGCGCCGTCCGTCTCAAAGGAGGCATTACCGCATGGGAAAGATCATTGCCGTCGCAAACCAGAAGGGCGGCGTCGGAAAGTCCACGACCGTGGTCAGTCTTGCGGCGTATTTCGGTATGCGCGGCAAACGGGTGCTCTGCATCGACACGGATTCGCAGGGCAACACCACGACCGGGCTCGGCGTTTCCAAGCGGGAGCTCACCTGCTCCACCTATGATGTCCTGATCGGCAGAGCGCGCATACAGGACGCGATCCTGGAAACGGAATCCGAAAATGTCAGCCTCGTCCCCGCGGTTTCGGCGCTGGCCGGTGCGGAGATTGATCTGGTCGAGCTGGACAACCGCGTCAGCCGGCTCAAGGCGGCGCTGATGACCTGCCGCGATGCGTATGATTTTATCCTGATTGACTGTCCGCCCTCGCTGAGCCTTGTCACGCTGAACAGCCTTGTGGCAGCAGACACGGTGCTGATCCCGATGACGGCGGAGTTCCTCGCCATGGAGGGACTGTCCCAGCTTGCCGAGACGATCCGGCTGGTCAAGTCGCGGTATAATCCCGGACTTGCGCTGGAGGGCATCCTCTTTACGATGTACGACGCCCGCCTGAACCTCTCGGAACAGGTCGTCGCGGAGGTCAAGCGATATTTCCCCGGCGAGGTCTTTCAGACGAAGATTCCGCGGAATGTGCGCCTCTCCGAAGCACCGAGCCACGGCAAGCCGGTCTTTGCCTATGACCGCGGCTCCAAGGGCGCGGAGGCCTATGAGCTGCTGGGACATGAGATGCTCGGCGAGCCGCTCGTCGTGGAAAAACGCACAAAGCATTTCCTGTTCAGCCGCAAATAACGGATTCAACCAGAGAGGACGGATGATATGGCAAGGGCGAAGGGCGCGGCGCTCGGCAGCGGACTCGGTTCCCTGCTCGCGCAGAATGCCGTGGAAACAGGCGGCGGCATTCAGACGCTGCACATCACAGATATTGAACAGAACCGCGCACAGCCGCGTAAGTTCTTTGACGACGACGCGATTACCGAGCTGGCGCAGTCGATTCAGGCGCACGGAATGCTTCAGCCGATCGTGGTCAGACCGATCGGGGAGCAGCGCTGGCAGATTGTGGCGGGCGAACGCCGCTGGCGTGCCGCAAAGCGCATCGGGCTGACGGAGGTGCCGGTCATCATCCGGGACATGAGCGATGCCGAGGCCAGTCAGCTCGCACTGATCGAAAATCTCCAGCGCGAAAACCTCAATCCGATTGAGGAAGCGCAGGGCTATCAGGCGCTGATGCAGCAGTTTCACATGACGCAGGAGGAGGTCGCAAAGACCGTCGGGCGTTCCCGTCCGGCCGTCGCAAATGCGCTCCGGCTGCTGAATCTGCCCGCTGCCGTGCAGGATGCACTTGAAAAGGGGAAACTGTCTGTCGGCCACGCGAAGGCGCTCGCCGCCATCCGCGATGAGGAGCTGATGCTCTCGCTCGCCGCACGCGCCGCAGATGACCGCATCACCGTCCGCGACATCGAGCAGATTGCGAAGCGGCAGAATGAACAGCCCGCCGCACAGCCGCCGCAGAAATCCCCTGAGCAGATCTACTTCGAGGAAATGGAAATCAGCCTTTCCAACCGCCTCGGCCGCCGCGTACAGGTACAGCGCGGCAGGAAGAAAGGGACGCTCGTTCTGGAATTTTACGACAGGGACGACCTGCAGGCGCTCTGTCAGCTTCTGACACAAGAAGAAGGGTAAGCAGCACATACGCCATGTATGTGAGGAAGTTTTTTGGCAGGAAAGGGAGTAGAAAACATGATTGAGAACGCAGGTAAATTTCAGAAGGAAGGTCTGACCTTCGACGATGTTCTCCTGATTCCGGGAGAATCCGATGTCACGCCGAATATGATCAACCTCGGCACACGGCTGGCAGGCGAGATCCGCCTGAACACCCCGATTATGACCTCTGCGATGGACACCGTCACGGAGTCCAAAATGGCAATCGCCATTGCGCGTGAGGGCGGCATCGGCATCATCCACAAGAATATGTCGATTGAGCAGCAGTGCGACGAGGTCGATAAGGTCAAGCGCTCGGAAAACGGCGTCATCGTCAATCCGTTCTCGCTGACCGAGGACCGCTATGTCTACGACGCGGACGAGCTGATGGGCAAGTACAAGATTTCCGGCGTTCCGATTGTCGATAAGGCCGGACATCTGGTCGGCATCATCACGAACCGTGATATGCGCTTCCTGACCGACTTCAATCTCCGCATCCGCGATGTCATGACGAAGGATCATCTGGTCACGGCACCCGTCGGCACGACGCTGGAGCAGGCACAGGAGATTCTGCGTTCCCACAAGATCGAAAAGCTCCCGATTGTCGATAAGGACGGCATTCTGCGCGGCCTCATCACGATCAAGGACATCGAAAAATCCGTCAAGTATCCGAATTCTGCGCGTGACGATACCGGCAGACTGCTCTGCGGCGCCGCAATCGGCGTGACGAAGGACCTGCTGGAGCGCGCCGGTCATCTGATCGACGCAAAGGCGGATGTGCTCGTGCTGGACAGCGCACACGGCCACAGCGCGAACATCATGAATGCGGTTCGCAGAATTAAGGCGGAATTCCCGCGCACACCGCTGATTGCCGGCAATATCGCAACGGCGGAAGCGGCAGAAGCGCTGATTGATGCGGGCGCGGATGCAATCAAGGTCGGCATCGGACCGGGCTCGATCTGCACGACCCGTGTTGTCGCAGGTATCGGCGTGCCGCAGATTACCGCGATTTACGACGCGGCCTGCGTTGCCGAAAAGCACAACATTCCGGTCATTGCGGACGGCGGCATCAAGTACTCCGGCGATATCGTCAAGGCACTGGCAGCGGGCGCAAATGTTGTCATGCTGGGCAGCCTGTTCGCGGGCTGTGAGGAAGCGCCGGGCGCGACGGAGATTTATCAGGGCAGACAGTTCAAGGTTTACCGCGGCATGGGCTCGCTGGGCGCAATGGAGTGCGGCTCCAAGGACCGTTACTTCCAGGAGGGCGCCAAGAAGCTCGTTCCGGAAGGCGTCGAGGGCAGAGTGCCTTACAAGGGGCTGGTGGCAGACACGGTGTTCCAGCTTTGCGGCGGCATTCGTTCCGGCATGGGATACTGCGGCTGCCCGGACATTCCGTCGCTGCATGAGAAAGCGAAGTTTGTGCGCATCACGGGTGCCGGCCTGAAGGAAAGCCACCCGCATGATATTTACATCACGAAGGAAGCGCCGAACTATTCCGCGCAGATCTGATTGCGCGGGCAGCGGGCGGGAACAAGGCACGGCCGATTCCGCCGCGATGAACCCATACAAAAACATACCGGCGCTGCTGTGGCATACACAGCAGCGCCGGTTTCTGTACGGTCTGGGGTCACTCCGCAACTGTCATGGCGGGGACAGGCACGCCGCGGTGCAGCTTTGCCTCGCAGCTCCGGATACACCGCTTATACGCGGAAAACAGCCGGCTGCACTTCTGCACATCGCCGTAAACCTTCCAGCAGCCGGTCATGCGGCAGTCAGAACGGTGTTCGATGAACCCCGTCACATCCTCCGGCGGATACCCCAGAAACAGCCCGATTTCGTGCGGGAATCCCGCCGTCTCCCGCAGCCGCCGGATGAGCTGCACAATGCACTGCCCGGAGGACGCCGCCGGATAGCCGAATCTTGTTAAAATCGCCGCAGCATCTTTGTTTTTCAGATCGCCGGAGAGGTGCGACGGCCGGTATACATAAATCAGGGCGCGGTTCTTCTCAAACCGCAGCGGCACAATCCGCACGCCCTTGTCCCGCAGAATCCGGTTCCAGTGCCGGACCGCTGTCCGCATTTCCTCCGCGCTGCGGTACGGGTAACTGAACAGATTGCCGGTTTTGATGCCGGCCAGAGTCGGCGCGCAGTTGCGGACGATTGCTTCCTCGGACATTCGGGTTTCTCCTCTCTTTGATTAGCATATGCTAACTATATGATACCATACGCGGGGCAATTTGTCAAGCACCGCCGGTGACGGCTGGAAAATTTATGCAAAACGCCGCCCAAGTAGTTAGCGCGGGGTAATTATTTGGGCGGTTCTGACGAAAATACTGGAAAAGCACTGCGCCGCCTTGACTTTTTTTCCGGTTCATGCTATACTGTAAATAGTTAGCATAAGGTAACTGCTAGCTGTCGGCAATCCGTCATTCCGAAAGAAGGAGGAATCTATGAGCGTTGTAATCGTCGGCGGCAATGACCGCATGGCAACCCGATACCAGGATATTTGCAAACAATTCAACTGGAAATCCAAAGTATTTACGCAAATGCCGGCTGACTTTGAGAACAAGCTCGGCTACCCGGATCTGCTGGTCGTATTTACCAGCACCTGTTCGCATAAAATGCTGGCAGGCGTCAAAAACAAATCTGAAAAGCACGGCATTCCCGTGCGTCATGTCCACAGTGCGAGTGTCAGCGCACTGAAACAGCTGCTGGAACAGTACCGCAGCTGAGGAACCGCTGTTCCGTCCGACGGAATCAGTGCTTCCTGAATGTCCGCCCGATACAGAGCGATCTGTACGATATTCCGCAGCAATGCGATTTTTACAGGAGGAAATTTCAAATGAAAACAGCAGTGATTTATTGGAGCGGCACCGGCAATACCGAGGCCATGGCAAACGCCGTCGCAGAGGGCGCAGGCGCAGAAGCGGTTGCTGTCGGCGATTTCAGCGGCAGCGTTGCAGATTATGATGCACTGGCATTCGGCTGCCCGGCAATGGGTGCCGAGGTGCTTGAGGAGGATGAGTTTGAGCCGTTTTTCGCAGGCATCGAGCAGAGCCTGAGCGGCAAGAAGGTGCTGCTCTTCGGCTCCTACGGCTGGGGCGACGGCGAGTGGATGCGGAACTGGGCAGAGCGTACCAAGGCTGCCGGAGCCGTTCTCGTCGCGGAGGAAGGCTATATCGTCAACGAGGCGCCGTCTGACGACGATCTCGCAAAGCTCAAGGCGCTCGGCGCAGAGCTGGCCGGCTGATCCGGACACATCACATAAAAAAGGGAGCAGACCCGCCATCGGGTTTGGCTCCCTTTGCTTCCGAAAGCGGAATCGCGCCGCAGAAGGACATCCTCCCGCCGCATGACAGGAGGATGTTCTTTTTTATCTGGTCAGAACCTTCTTCTGCCAGCCCTTTTTTCCGCACTTCGGGCATCTCATCTTTCTTGTTCTGCCGATATGCGGCGCGAAATACACCTTCGACAGCTCCGGCACATAGCGGTTCCCGCAGTGCGGGCACTTGTAGTATCCCGCCTCGCGCTCGATCTTTAAGCTGAAATGCATGGCGATGAGAAAGATGACCAGCCCGGCCGCAACGATGGCGATGCGGTATGCCTGCTGCATCTCCATATAGAGCGCAATCAGCAACATCGCCAGGAACGACAGGGTTCCGATCATTGCGATGACGACCTCCAGTCGGAGCAGCCGCTTGTTGCTCAGCTCTTCCAGCTTCTTCATTTCCATCAGATTGTTTTCAGCCATTTCCTTGTACCTCTCTTTTTCCAGTTTTTCACCGGAAAGCAGCTCGTTGACATTGATTCCGAGCAGGTCGGTCAGCTCCAGCATGATGCCCGCGTCCGGCAGGGAGCGGCCCGTCTCCCATTTTGATACCGCACGGTCTGTCACACCGAGCTTCTCCGCCAGCACAGCCTGTGTCATACCCTTCTGCTTCCGGCATTCTGCAATGAACCTTCCGGTCTTCTCCTGATCCATTGTCTCAGCTCCTTTCCTGCTGTCATGATAGCATATCACGGCGGAAATTACCACGAACCGGCGGTTGAGTTGCCCTGAAACGGCTGAAAAACGGGACTCTACCGGCAGTGGAGTTCTGCTGAAATTGTACCATATCCGCGGTTTTTTGTCAACGGTCAGGTTTGCGGACGGACTTGCGGACAATCTGCCGATGTGATATAATAGAAGACAGATGAAGCGGGCTTCCGGGAAATTTTTTCCGGAAAAGTGTAACGATCCGACGCGTGCCTGCGATTGGATCAGTGAAACCGGAAGCTGCGCGATTCCAGTTTTGAGCAAATGAGGTGAAGCGCATGACCGAGGCAGAGCTGCGGACACTGGTCAGCAGCGTGCCGGAGGAAGGCTTTCGGGCGTTGTTTATGCAGTTCAAGGGCTATGTCTACGCGATTGTATGGGAACATCTCCGCGCCGTCGGAACGAAAGAGGACGCGGAGGAGTGTGTCAGCGATGTCTTTACAGAGGTGTTCCTGCACTTTCCGGAGATTCAGGAGGGCGGTCTGCGGGGCTTTATCGGTCTGGCAGCCAGACGGCAGGCGATTGACAGCTTTCGCCGCCTGACCGCAAAGCGCCGCGCCGGCACGCTCTCCGAAACGGCTGCGCTTACGGTGCCGTCTGCGGAGGATGTGGAGGCGGAGCAGTCGCGGAATGAAACCGCGGCAGCCCTGCTGGAAAGCATCCGCGCACTCGGTGAGCCGGACGCGACCATTATCATGCAGCGGTATTACTACGACCGCAGCGCCGGAGAGATCGCGGAGACAGTCGGCATGAAGCCGACCGCTGTCCGGGTACGCCTGAGCCGCGCACTCAAACGCCTGAAGCAGCACCTGACCGCTGCGGGCATTACACTGTGAAAGGAGGATGAGCCGAATGAAGCTGAAAAAAACCCTGCGGACACTGCGCCGCACAGATACAGAAACACACCGTCAGATTATAGAAGCGTTCCCGCCGGACTGGGATATGGAGAAGACATTTGCGCGGAGTCTCCGAAACTACCGGCAACAGCATGAACAGCCGGCGTCAGAACCCCCCATGATGCCGACAGAAGCAGAACCCCGGCGAATCCGCCTGCACATTTCCCGCTGGATTGCAACGGCGGCCTGTCTGGCCGCCGCGGTCGGTGTGACCGGCCTCGGCATTTATCTGCAGCACACGCTCTCCCGCACTCCCGCCGTGCAGACCGAACCGGCGACCCTCTCTGATACAGCCGACCGGACAGCGGTCAGCACCACAGGCACGGACATCCCGCAAAGCACCGCACAGACCGCAGACAGCACCGCGGCGCAGAGCGGTTCCGATTCCGCACAGAGCTCTGCAACCGAGACCAGCGGCACAACCCCTTCTGTGTCCGGCACATCGGGCAGTCTGACGGCATCGCAGACCGCCGCGTCTTCCGGGACGCTGTCCGCACCGCAGTCCGACCGGCAGACTGCCGCCTCTACAACCGTGACGACGGCAAGCACTGCATCCTCGACCCGGCAGAGCAGCAGCTCGCAGACCGTACACTCCTTCACGGACATTCCGGGCGGCGCGGTTGGCGGCCCGCAGACCCGTTTCGTCATGACATACAAGACAAACGGCTTCTCTCATCTCTCCTGCAGCGGCGGCCCGCAGAAGCTGCGCAGCGATCTGCGTCTGAAAATGGATCTCAGCGGCTATTCTGTCGAAGAGACCACCCCGCCGAATGTCATCAATGAGAAGCGGTTTCAGCTCAGCGGGCCGTGGAGCAGCGATCCGGTCCTGCTCACGCTGTTCCCGTACGGCGGCTTTTCCATGGAGACCAACCTGAAAACATCCGTCGCAGAGCCGCAGTATCTCGGCGGAAGCGAGGGCTATGTCATCCATCCACTGGATCCGGCGGTCAGAACGGGGTATCTCTATGTGTGGGATGCGGGCGAATGCGTCGCGGTTCTGATTGCCGGCAAGGAGTCGCTTCAGGAGCAGATTGACAGGATTGTGCTGAACCTCATACGATATTAACTGAACGGAGGTATCTGAATATGAAACTGAAAAAACTGCTGGCAGGCGGCATCTGTGCCGTCCTGACGGTTTCCGCGGTTCCGCTGACGGCGTTTGCGGCGGAGGAACCGGCCGCTGAGACAGTGACGGCAGACTGGATTCCGAAATCCTTTGCAGAAGCATACCGCTTTGCGGACAGCTTCGGCAGGGTCAAAGTGCAGGACGATCTGATCTGCATCGTCCGCCGTTCTCCTTACCGCAGTCAGGTGGAGGATCCGGTTCTCTGCGAGGCAGGCGAGGGCAGCGGTCTGATTGACACGGCGCTTTATTCGCTGGAGCTTCCGGTCAGGCCGGATCGAAATGACTACGAGACCGAAGCAGAATATTCCGCAGCGATGAAGGAATTTGAAGAAGCCTGCCGCGCGATCGGACTGAGTCCTTCCTTCCTCGAAGAAGCCAAAAATACCGAGTGCTTCTGCTCGGTTTCGGTCATCCGCCTGCTGCCGGAGGATACCGCATCGGTCCGCCTGAGCAGAAATGCAGATTCCGCCTATACCTTTGCAGCAGACGCAGACGGCAAAATCACGGAAACCGACATTTTCGGCTGGCTGCCGGACTGCTTCAGCGAATATCGCGCTTACGAGCAGGAACATCCGGGCTTTTCGCTGCACGATGATCTGATCGTGTACTGCGGTTCCGTCAATCACAGCACCGGTATGGAGCACGAAATCAGCCAGAAGGGCAGTGCAAAGCTCGAACTGATGAAAACGGTCATCTGCTCCCCCTACGAGCTGATCGCAGTGGTCGGCGGCGGCACCTGCTTCATCAACATTTTCCGTGCGGTCACGCCGGGAACCGTTGCGATTTCCGCAAAGTCCTATATACCGTGGGCGCCGGAGGAATCCGCATCCGTTCAGACGGCGGGCTATCAGGTCACAGAGGAGGGAGTCTCCGTCATTTCCGAAGCGGAGGTACGCGGTCTGTCCGGCGACTGCAATGCAGACAGCACATGGTCCGTTGCCGATCTGGTTATGCTGCAAAAATGGCTGCTCTGTGACGGCGAGCTGACCGACTGGAGAAGTGCCGATCTCAGCGGCGACGGCAGAGTCAATGCGGCTGACCTGGCGCTGCTGAAGCAGAAGCTGCTGGACGCAGATGCCTTTGCGGAGATTGCATTTGTCGATCTGCCGGAATCTCTCGATTACTCGAATTATGTCACGCAGCCGGTCCGTGCGCGGGTCACGCTCAGAGAGGGTGTATCGCTTGCGGAGGACGAGGAGCTGGTCGTGATGCTCTGCAATCCGGACCGGAACGAGCTTATCATGATGGCGGACAATGGCATTTTACGCGACGGTGATAAGGAGGCCGGAGACGGCATCTGGTCCTGCGCCGCAATCCTCAATGCCGAAGTGTGCGAGGAACCGCATTTTGTCGTCTATGCGGCAGTCCGGAAGACCGGCAGTCTGGCGGAGATCCGCAGCTGCTCCCAGGTCGCATCCATCCGCTTTGAACGAATCCCGGCGCCAAAAGTCTGAACCGCAAAAAGGGAGCAAACCCGATCACGGGTCTGCTCCCTTTCAGATGCAGACGGGGATACCCGGTTATCAGGGTATCCCCGTTTTGTTTGGTTCAGGTGGTGCCGTCTGACCGCAGACCTGCCAGCAGCTCCAGAATCCACGCGCTGTCGGCGGAGTTAATCAGGCCGTCCTCATTGCAGTCGGCATTCAGCCGCCCCTGCGCCGTGAACGAGATTCCTGTGTCCTCCGCGATGAACCGCGCCATCAGAATTGCGTCCGCGATCTGCACCTTTCCGTTGGCGTCGGCATCTCCGCGCAGAATCTGCCCTGTCAGCTTTGCCGTCGTCGATTCCGCGGAAAGCGTCTCCGGCTCCGATGCCGTGGTCAGGCGCTCTGTCGTGGATTCCGTCGGCGCTGTTTCAGTGCGCGGCTCTGTCGTCTCCGAAACAGTTGTCTGCGACAGGGTGCTTTCGGAGGTTGTCGGCTCCGTGAGCGCCTCTGTCGGGATTTCGGATGCGGGTTCCGAGCTTTCCGGTGTCAGCAGGCTTTGCTCCGTCGTTTCGGAAACGGTCGTTGTCGTTTCCGTTCCGGAGGCGGATGTCGTCGTGGCCGGCGGGTCGGGTGCGCCGAGTGCAATGGTGTGATAATCCGCGTTCATGGTCATTGTTTCATCCGCAAAGACCGGCTGATCCATGACCTGATAGGTCAGCGTGCCGTCCTTTGCAATGAGAATGCCGTAGATACTGCCCTTTTGCTTCTCCTCTGCTGTCAGCGAGTAGAGCTTTTGCACATCGCTGCCGTCCATCGCCATGGTGTAGATGTCCGAGCGGGTGTGGTAGTAGATGCGGTTGTTCCAGACCTCCG
>JAFPQL010000284.1 GCA_017414145.1 Oscillospiraceae bacterium
GCTGATGTCCGGTATTCAGGGTATCAACGAGTCGCTCTTTGAAGCGGCGGAAATCGACGGCGCGAACTCCCGTCAGACCTTCTGGCGGATTACCTTCCCGCTGCTCAAGACCATCATGGTCTACACGCTGCTGACCTCCATGATCGGCGGTCTCCAGATGTTCGATATTCCGTATATGTTCCATACCGGTAATATCATCAACGAACACATCGCAACTGTTGCGATCTTTATCTACGACTTCTTCCACAAGGATTACCTGCATCCGTCCTACGGCTATTCCGCGGCGGCGTCTGTGGTGCTCTTTGTGATAACCGCAATTCTCGGCGCTCTCGTGTTCTATGTCCAGCGCGATAAGGACGCGATTGAACTCCGGAGAAAGCGTAAGGCTGCCCGCAAGGAAGCCCAGCGCAAGGCAGCGAGAGGAGGCGGACTCGGCTTATGAGCAAAAAGGTAACATACGCAACCGATAAGGGCGGATACCAGAAGAAGGTCGTTGCAAAGTCCGCGCTGATCTATGCTGCGCTGATTCTGCTGACGCTGATCTGTCTGATCCCGATCTGGATCCTGATCGTCAACGCGACCCGTCAGCACAATGACATCGCCAGCCACGGCCTGTCTCTGTTCCCGCACACCTATCTGTTCAAGAACATTGATACGCTACGCTCCAATGCGCTGTATACCTCGTTCTTCCACCCGATCATCGGTATGAGAAACTCGCTGATCATCGCCGGCTGCTGTGCAGCGCTGACCGTCTTCTTCGCCGGTCTGACCGCATACGGCATCGTCGTCTACGAGTTCAAGGCGAAGGGTATCATGTTCACCTTTATTATCGCGGTCATGATGGTTCCGGCGCAGGTTACGGCCGTCGGCTTCATGAAGCTCCTCGTCAGCTGGAAACTGCTTGACAGCTACATCCCGCTGATTATTCCCTCGATTGCGGCGCCTGCGATTGTATTCTTCATGCGCCAATATATGCTGTCCTCGTTCCCGCTGGATATCATCGAGGCAGCGCGTATCGACGGAAGCGGCGAGTTCCGCACCTTCCTGACCATCTCCATTCCGATGATGAAGCCGGCATTTGCTGTGCAGGCAATCTTCGCTTTCATCTCGAAGTGGAACGATTACTACAACCAGTCCCTCGTCATCGTCTCCGGCGACTACCACAAGAAGACCATGCCGATGATGATTCAGGGCGTTATGGGTATCGACAGAAACCCGGATTACGGTGCAAACTACGCCGCGATCTTCCTGTCGATCATTCCGGTTGTGGTCGTCTATCTGGTTCTCTCCCGCTTCATCATCGGCGGTGTTGCTGCCGGCGGTGTCAAGGAGTAAACCGTATTTTGCGATTCAGCACAGGAGAAGCACAGCGTCAGACCGGCGCTGTGCTTTTTGCATCGGAGGTGCTTCATGGACGATTTTGCAGCAGCCATCCAAGCGGCCGGAGCGGATGCCGGATGCCGCGGCATCGGGACGCTCGGCGAAAAATCTCTGCATCTTGCCCTGAAATATTATTTTGCGCCGGACAGCGAAACGCATGAGCAGCCGGTCGGCGGCTTTGTGGCCGATGCCGTGACAGAGGACGGCGTGATCGAGGTGCAGACCCGTTCGCTTTACCGGCTCAGGCCGAAGCTCCGCGCATTTCTGCCGCATTGCCCCGTGACGGTCGTGTATCCGGTTGCGGCGGAGACATGGCTCTGCGCCGTCAGTGAAACGGGGGAGCTGCTCGGTCAGCGGAAGTCCCCGAAGCATGAGGGCGTCTGGCACGCAATGCCGGAAATAGCGCGCCTGCATGAGTTTTTGTGCAGCAGCGGCTTCCGGGTCTGCGTCGTGTCGCTGAATCTGATGCAGTATTACCGGCAGGCGGGGCGGTCGCGGCGCGAAAAGCTCGACCGCGCACCGGTTTCGCTGAATGCGCTCTGGTATCTCGCCGGTGCAGAGGACTATCTGGCGTTGCTCCCGCGGGACTGTCCCGCCGAGCTGACCGCATCCTCGTTTGCGGAGATCGCCGGTATCCCGCGGCGCTGTGCATCTGCCTATCTGCGCATTCTGCGGAAGCTCTCCGCCGCCGAAGCATCCGGCCGGCGGGGCAGAGAACTGCTCATCCGGATCAGACCGCAGACCGCAGACGCTGCCGGCTGAAAAAACGGACAGACAGCCCGTCATACCCTTTCAGAGCCGATGCGCCGGAGATCCGGTGTGTCGGTTTTTTCTGGCGGAAATGTGTCTCCGGCATCATCCGGGGTTGACTTTGAAGCGGCTGCCGCACAGGGCATCCGCGTGATTCACGCGCTGTCCCTGCCGGGGAAAACGGTGCCGGAGACAGCGGGGGATATCGTTGCGAAAACGGTGCAGGAGATTCTTGCGGAGCGGGAAGGGGGCGCGGTGTATGACTGATCTCACGGGTATCCGGCTGGGGTTTGCGGTCTGCGGCTCCTTCTGCAATGCGCAGCGGGCGCTCGATGCCGCGCAGGCACTCGTACAGGCGGGCGCGGAACTGCTCCCGATTGTGTCGGAGCATTTCGCCGGCATCCGGACGCGGTTCGGCGCACCGGAGTCCTTTCTGGAGCCGCTGATGGCGCTGGGCGGAGGACGGCTCATCCGCTCCATTCCGGAGGCGGAGCCGATCGGCCCGAAGAATCTGACGGACATTCTGGCAGTTGTGCCGTGTACGGGCAATCTCCTCGGCAAGCTCGCAAACGGCATTACGGACGGCACGGTTCCGATGGCAGTGAAGTCACATCTGCGCGGGGGAAAGCCGGTCGTGCTGTGCATCTCGACGAACGACGGCCTTGCGGGTGCGGCACGGAATCTCGGCGACCTGCTGAACCGCCGGCATTATTATTTTGTGCCGTTCGGGCAGGATGCGCCGCTGCAAAAGCCTGCCTCGCTGTCCGCGGACTTTGCAAGGCTGCCCGAAACGGTTGCGGCGGCGCTGCGGGGTGAGCAGATTCAGCCGCTGCTGCTCTAGGAAACAACTGATTCAACCGGTATCTCCGACGGATTTGAAACGGGGCGCTGCCCGATCCCCCGCCAAAGGGACATTGTCCTTTTGGAATCCCGATCTAAGAAAAGCGAGCAAATGCTTGTAACGCAAGACGGGAGTTTGAGGGCGGAGCCTGCATGAAAAATCCGCCGAGGTTTTCATCCGTGATTCCCGAAAGCCTTTTGTGTCCCTGCCGGAAGGCGTCCGGCGGGGGCGCAGCGATATGTCATACAAGAAACTTCTGATGAGATTCTTATTTTTCTATTAACTGTCTTGCGTTTTTGCGCTAAGTATGATATGATAATTGTGTGGGTTTCTGCCCGCGAAAGGATGGGATACAGAGTTTATGGTACGGAATATTGCCGCACGCTGCCGGACGGTTTTTGCAGCAAGCGGCATGACACTGATACTGTTTCTGATCGGGTACGCTGTTTACGGGCTGTACCCGTTCGGCGGAAGGTCGATTGTCTGGTGCGATATGGAGCAGCAGGCGGTTCCGCTGCTGATGCAGCTCCGGGAAATGGCGGAGCGCGGCGAGAGCATCGGGTTTTCCGCGCTGAACGCAGGCGGAATGCGCTTTTTCGGGGTGTTTTTCTTCTTCCTGAGCAATCCGTTCTCCCTGCTGATTTTCCTGACGGATATCCGTGTCGATCTGCTGGTCAATCTGATTGTTCCGGCCAAACTGATTCTGGCATCCGGAACCGCCGCAATCTGGCTGCGCAGACGGACGCCGGCGCTGCATCCGGCGCATACGGTGCTGCTGGCGGTGATGTACGGCTGTTCGGGATACGGCCTGTTCTATTATCAGAATCTGATGTGGCTGGATGTCATGGTCGTCCTGCCGCTGCTGATGATCGCGCTGGACATTCTGTTCCGGCAGGGGGATGCAAGGCCCTATTTTCTGATACTCTGCATCATCATGACGCTGTGCTTTTACATCGGCTACATGATTGCGATTTATGTGCTGCTGGAAACGGCGGTTTCGGTCCGGTATCTGGTGCCGCAGGCGCGCCGCGGCGCAACGGCGCAGCGCTTCTGGCTGGCGAGCGGATTCGCCGCACTGGTGACCGCGCCGGTCTGGGTGCCGTCCTTTCTTCAGGTCATGGATTCTGCGCGCAGCGGCGGGCTGGCCGCGTCGCTCATGGACAGCTATCTCGTCAACAATCTGAGCGACAAGCTCGGACTGCTCGGCTGTACGGCAATCTGCATCGCCGTGCTGCCGTCGCTCTGGCGGCGGGAGCAGACCCCGACACCGGACGGCAGCCGCGCCCGCGTGATTCTGCTGCTGCTGACCGTCGCACTGCTGTTCGATCCGATCAACGCGATGTGGCATACGGGCAGCTATCAGGCATTTCCGTTCCGCTGGGCAATGATACCGATTCTGCTGCTGCTGACAGCGGCCGCCAAGCTGCTGACACAGGATGTCCCGCCGGAGCCGGAGCGCCGCAATGACAAACGCCTCTGTGCGCTGATCTGCGGCATGATTCTGCTGTGCGCGGCGGCGGACGCTCTGCTGATGCGCTATGCGGGCAAATACATTCTCAGCTACATCCACTCGCTCTGGGTCTCGGAAAAGTGCTTTTTCCTGATGCTGACGGCAATTCTTCCGGCAGTCGCCGGATACTGGCTCTGCCTCGGCGCGTACCGCAGCGGCAGGCTCCGGACGCGCACCTGCTCGGTGTTTCTGGCGGCACTGTTTCTCTGCGAATTTACGCTGAGCTTTCACTGCTACATCGGAAAGACCGGCAGCGAGGACAAGCTCTATGCGCAGACAGTTTCCGCCGCGCACCGCATTGACGACGACGAATTTTACCGCGTCCGGCCGACGAAGAAATACGCGCACGCCAATATGATCGGCGCGCTCGGCTATCCGACGCTGGCACATTACACCTCGCTGACCCGTGCGGACTTCATGCACGGCGTCAAGCGGATGGGCTACAGCTCCTACTGGATGGAGGTCACGGGGCCGGGCGGCACGGTGCTGACCGATGCGCTCTGGTGCAACCGCTATCTGCTCGGACAAAAGCCCGATTTTCCGGACTGGACGGAGCCGGTCTGGTCGGACAATGTGCTGTCCGTTGCCAGAAGCAGCCTGACGCTGCCCGGTGCGATTGCCGTGGATGCGGCGCCGGAGGACATCACCGGACTGCCGGACGGTTCGCGTGCAGAGGTGCAGGCGGAGCTCGGCAGACGGATGCTCGGTCTGGACGGCGATTTTGTCACGGTATATCCCGCGGCGGCGCAGACCGGCCTGACGCTCAGTACCGGTGCGGACGGCATCACGGACTGCCGTCTGGAGCAGGCGGATACGCCCGGTGAAATCCGGTTTGCGTTCTTTGTGCGGGGGAAGCAGGCGCTCTACTTTGACAGCTACTCCCAGACCGGCACGCGCATTCAGAATCCGCTGAACAAGTCCGTCACGGTGCAGATGAACGGCCGCATTGCGGCGGCGATGTACCCGGACAATTCCATGAACGGCATCTGTTACCTCGGCACGGCGGAAAATGAATATGTTTCCGTGCGTGTGTCGGCGCTGCACGATTTTCAGTGCGAGAGCTTCGGCGTATTCGGCATGAATCTCGATCAGTTCGCGTCCGCGGCCGCTGCGGTGAACGGCGCGGAGCTGCATTACAGCGGCGGCGTCTATTCCGCGCAGATCCGCACAGACGCACCGAAAACCGTCGTGCTTTCCGCCGCCTATGACGAGAGCTTTACGGCGACGGTCAACGGCGAGCCCGCCGCGGTTTACCGCGTCAATGACTGCCAGACGGCGGTCCGGGTTCCGGCGGGGGAGAGTGAGATCGTGCTGCGCAGCCATGTCCGCGGCCTCGGCGCCGGCATTCTGCTGGCCTGCCTCGGTCTGCTGGCAGCGGCGGTGCTGTATGTCTGCCGCAGACGCCTGCCGGCGCAGGTGAAGCGCCTCTCGGAGCGCCTGTCCGCAGCGGGGCTGCAGGCAGCCTTTGCCGTGATGCTGCTGGTTGTCTATGTGATGCCGGTTGTGCTGTGTGTGATCGGCGGTGTTCAGTATTTTTTTATAAAAGGTGGATGAAATTAAGATTTCGTGAAATAAAATGGATGAAATTAAAGTGAAATTCATGTTCTTGTCACAGAATATTCACAAAACTATGCTATAATGCTAATGTGGAAAAATAGGTTGACGGAGTTGCGTCGGCCGAAACAGCACCTAAAAATTCTGATAAGATATGGAAAAGGAGAAAGTCATGAACGAATCCAAAGGTATCAGCAAACTCGACCTGAAGCGGCGGAACAGAAAGCAGATTCTGCTCGCCATCCGTGAGTCCGGCACGCTTGCGCGTGTGGACATTGCAAAGCGTCTCGCACTGACCCGCGCAGCCGTCACGATCATCACCAACCAGATGATTTCCCAGAATATTCTGGAGGATCTGAGCACTGCGAAGGATCACGACAACGAGCCGAAGCGCAAGGGCAGAAAAAAGACCCTGATCCGCATCAACCCGAACTTCAAGTTCGTGCTCGGCGCTGTCAT
The DNA here is from genome assembly GCA_017414145.1 of Oscillospiraceae bacterium. The sequence continues at coordinate 6,495 of JAFPQL010000284.1, forward strand.
CAGCTCGGATTATATCAGCATCGGCCTCTCCAATCTGGACGGCGAGGTGCTGGACAAGACCTTCCTCGCAATCGACAGCACGACGGAACAGCGCGAGATCGTGCATTTCATCCTCACCGCGAGCACGCAGCTCATGGCAAAGAGCTCGCTGGAGCCGGAGCAGATTCTCGGTCTGGGCATCGGCGTCGCGCCGACCCGCTGGAAGGAAATGCACGGCAAGGTGACACCGGACGGCGTGGAGTTCCCGAAGATTTCCTACTATCTGGAGATGGAACTCAACATTCCGGTGCGTTGCGCGAACCTCGTCACCCTGTGCGCACTTGCAAACATTGACCATGTTGCACAGCACCGCATGAACCAGATTCTGCTCTATTCCGGCGAGGAGTATCATGTTGCATTCGTCACGGACGGCGGCATCAATGCGGCATCCAACCGCGATTCCTCGGCGGTCAACCGCTTCATCGTCACGCCGAACGGCGAGAAGGAGGCCGGCTATCCGAACGGCTCTGTCCATGCGGAGATGACCCGTCCGGCACTGATTCGCAAGGCGGCAGCCATTCTCGGTGCGGATGCAAAGACCCTGACCTTCAAGGAGATCGACGCGGCATATAACGAGGGCAACAAGAAGATTGTCACGCTGCTGAACCGTGTTTCGGAGAAGCTCGCGCTGCTGATTTATAACTATGCTGCGATGCACCGTGCAGAGCGCGTGGTGCTGCAGGACTTCTGCCTCAACAAGGCCGGCGAGCAGATGGTGCGTGAGACACTGGAGAAGCTCAGCGGCTCCGATTCGCAGGCGCCGGAGCTGGTCATCAGCCCGCTGACGCCGGAGCACAGCTTCCTGGCAGGCAGCGCGTACGCAGTGGAGTCGCTGTTCTTCGAGACCGGCGGTACCCGCAAGACTGACACCGCCGCGCTTCAGAATGACTGATTGAGTGATTGTGACCGGGTTGTTCCGGTACGCTGATATGAAACCGGAACCCGGGCGCATTCGCTGCGTCCGGGTTCCTTTGCTCTGAGGGGAGAGGGGGTGCCGCATGAAACGACTGACGGCCGCGCTGCTTTCCGCACTGCTGCTGACCGCGCCGGTCTCTGTCAAAGCACAGGAGACAGCGCCCGCGATGCCGCTGTTTGAGGCGAGTTTCCTGCAGGGCTGGCTCTGCCGGGACTGGTCATCGGAACGCTGGAAACAGGAGCTGCTGGACATGAAGGCAGCCGGATTCCGGTCGGTGATTTTACAGTCCTGCGTCGATTTGACCTACGAGAAAACAGACGCATCTGCTGAGAAAACAGACCCGCAAGCCTATGCGCTGACGGCGGCGTATGCCCTGTATCCGACGGCTTCCGTTTCCGGATCCGCAGGGGCGCACGCGCTGGCGGACGCGCTCGAAGCTGCCCGGCAGACCGGAATGCAGGTCTGGATCGGAACGGTCAGCGATTCGCGCTGGTGGAATTACGGCTGGGGCGTGCCGGATGCGGGATTTTCGGCATGGTCAGCGGAAAATGCCGCTGTCTGCGGGAATCTCGTGCGCGAGGTGACGGCGCAGTACGGCGCGGAGTATGACGCGCAGATTGCCGGCTTTTACTACAACAACGAAATCTGGAATTTTGACGCTGCCTGTGCCGGAACGGACGGCGGACAGACAGCGGAAATCGTCGCCGGAAATCTCCGCGGGACGCTGGATGCCATGACGGCGGTCTGTCCGGAGAAGCCGCTGCTCATCAGCCCGTTTTTCAACCGTGACCTGTCCGCGGCTGCGGCCTATGCGGACTTCTGGGAACAGCTTGCAGACCGTGCCGCACTGCGTCCCGCAGACATTGTGGCGCAGCAGGACGGCGCCGGCAGAGCCTATGACACCGACACGCTGACGGAATGGGCTTCGGCGCTCAAAAGCGCACTGCGGGACCGTGTGACCTTCTGGGTCAACAATGAAACCTTCCGTGCGGATGCCGCGCTCCCCGCGGCGGGGCTGAAGGCGGATTTTCTGGCGACTGCCTGTGCGAAACGGCATATTCTCTTTTCGTGGAATCACTACTATCACGCGGCGGACAATGCGGAGAAACTGCCGTATGAGCGCGATTTTGCAAAGCTGCTGACGGTTACGGCGGGCGATGTGAACGATGACGGCGCCTGCACGGCCGAAGATGCCGCGATGCTGCTTTCATGGCTCCGGCGCGACCGGATTTATCTGCGGAACTGGGCGGCGGGTGATCCGGACGGCAGCGGCAGTCTGACCGCGGTGGATCTGGCACTGCTGATGCGGAATTCCGGACGGGGAATCGCGTAGGGGCGGATACCTTTTACAGAAACCGGCGCTGCCATTGATTTCATGGCGGCGCCGGTGCTTTTGTATGGTTCTGTCGGGTCGAAGTTCGTGTGCGTCATGATTTCGCCCGCGGCGGGCTTCAGGAGTTGGATGCGGGAACTGCCCGACGGGATTTGCGCCGCTGTGTGCGCTTCTGCTGCCGGATTGCCGGCTTGCGGGCGTCGAAGGCGGCACAGTACAGCGCGTAGATGCGGTCGGCCAGCTCCGGCGTACAGCGTTCGGCGTAGACAGTCTGCTCCACGCCGTCTGCCAGCGGCTCCAGATCCATGTTTAGGAACGCGCCCTGTTCCGCGCAGAGCTGCCGGACTGTCCGTGACGGGTTCGCCTGCCACTGTCTGCGCAGTCTCGCAAAGGCCTCCTGCACGCTTTCGGCGCTTTTCGTTCTGCGGAATTTTCTCCGGAACAGCGCCTCCCGGATCATCGGGAGACCCTTGACGGCCATGAAGATGATCAGCAGTGCTGCGGCCAGCAGAATCGCGCCCCAGATTTGCAGAGAGGAGATCACGCTGGTGTTGTTCCCGGCGAGCTCGGTCTGCACCGTGCCTGCCGTCGGATCAAAGGGCATCCAGCCGTAGCCCGCGATGTAGACCTCGACAAAGGCGTGGCCGTGCTCGGTGGAGATGATGAAATCCCAGTTGCTGGTCAGGCGGTCGTAGCGCTGGGACATGGAGTAGCCCTCGATATATCTGGTCGGCAGACCGGCAGCGCGGCAGAGCTCGACCATTGCGCCGGCAAACTGGTAGCAGACGCCGGTGCGGTGCTGAAAGAGGAAGGTTTCGGTGTTGTCGGCCGGCCCCTTCTGGAATTCCAGCGAATAGGTGAAATTGCCGAGCTTGAGATACTGCCAGACGGCGACAGCCTTGTCGTAGTCGTTCCGGATGCCGCCGGTCAGCTCCCCGGCAAGTGCGCGGACGGAATCCGGCGTTTCCGACCGGACGGACGCGGCAAAGCGCTCCGCGTCGCTCAGACTGACCAGCGCCTTCTGCACAATCAGGCGGTTCCGGCTGTTCTCAGACCGGACAGCGACGAGCACATCCGTCAGGAAGTCCTGCCATTCCTCCAGCGTAAACCGCTGTGTCAGGCGCTTGACGCTGACATTGTCCGCGAGCGTCGGGCTGATGTACTGCGAGGTATACTGCTTTGCGTACCACCTGGAGTTTGTGTACCGGAAGATGATGTCGCTCCGGTTCTGGTGCAGCGGGTCTGAGTCTCCCATCCGGAAGACATCCAGCGGCTCCGGTATGACAACGGGGACTTCGCCGGCCGTTTCCAGTGTCAGCGTCCGTTCGTAATCCGCGGATGACACCGCGGGCTTCCCGGCAAATTCCGTGAGATTCCACTTCTGTGCCAGATCGGGATGCTGCCCCAGAATTTCGTGCAGCGCATTTACCAGATGATCGGGGCGCACCGTGTCGGACGAGCTGGAGAAGCCGGAGAAATCGTCAGAATAGCGGATGCCGTTCGAGTTGTTGTAATCCGAGGAATCGGGGCGCAGATCGTAGTCTGACGCGCTCCACGAGTCGGTGTCGTAATGGTAGTTTGTCAGCGTGCGGACGCGCAGATTGAGCGGCTCGGACGCATTGGTATAAAAGAGCGCGCGCCGGATGGCGGTCTGACTGTAGCTGCCGCCGTCGGAATCGTCCGCAAAGCCGCTGATGGCGCTCATCAGGTAATCCGAGACAGACGACATATTGATCAGGGAATCAATGGCGCGGCGGTCAGCCAGATAGTCCGGCTTCGGAATCACCAGTACGGCGATGCACGCGGCCGAGAGGAACAATCCGGCGGAGCGCAGGAACCGGCCGTCCAGCAGCTCCGGTCTGACACCGGCGTAGGAGGATTTCCGTGCGGGCATCACGAGCAGCTCGCCGCCGCGTTCGGTGATCGGCGCCGTCACGGCGGGGTCCTCTGTCCGCGCCTGCCGGCAGTAGATCATGACGGCAAAATAACACGCAAACAGCAGGATGATGAACGGGACGGGCATGACCTCATTTTCTTTCGCGTAAATTTCAAAGGGAAAGAGCATGATGACAAACGACATCAGGACGCGGTAGCGCACATAGGTGAAATAATAGGTGATCGAGCCGATGAAGTAAAAGAACAGCAGGAACAGCGCGATCGTGTAGCCCGGATATGAGGTGACGAGGACGGACTGCGGCGTCATGAACCAGACAAAGAAGTAAATCTGCTGACTTGGGTCTGACGGTGCAAAGAGCGGGTCGGTGTGTCCCATGCGGATGAACCGGCCCGATGCCCAGATCAGGCAGATGCCGATCAGGACATACAGTGCGCCGCCGATGACCGGATGCTGCTTGACATAATCGAACATCCGGAAGAGCGCGGCCTGCAGCAGCAGGGAGAGCAGGATCCAGAGCGGCGTCATGGAGGGCGCGTAGTGATAGAAGATGCTGACGAGGATCATCACGGCGTAGTACATCGGCAGACGCCTTGCCTGTACCAGCCAGCGCAGCACCGCACTGCGCTGAAACACACCGGAAATCCGGTTCAGAGTGCCTGTTTTCTGCATCCGTGCGCCTCCTTTCCATACTGTTATTGATTCTGAAACGGATTCCGGCATCCGCGGCTTACGAGACGCCGTCCATTGACATGAGCTTGCGCTCCGGTGTGACGAACCAGAGGGACGACCGCCTGCCGAAGACCGCATCCGCGGCAAAGCACTGCGCCGTCATCAGGTAGGTGTCGGTCGGAATCTGATCGAGTGCGGCAGCCATTTCCGCATCCGGACAGGCGGTGAAGCACATCAGCAGAATGCCTGCCTCCTGCATCATCTCCGGCGGAAGCAGCGGCAGTCCGGAGAGGGTATCCGCATCCCGGAAGCCGCCCTCCAGCAGCGTGACGGCCTCGGTCTGAAGCTGTCCGCCGTCCTCGATCGGCAGGACGCTCCACGCGCCCTCTGCGTCCGGATAGCTCAGCATACACGGATAGCCGTTTTTCGCGCAGAGCATCAGAAAGCCGAGCGCCGTCTCAATGAGCTGCTCCTCGGCGGCGAGCTGTTCCTGCGTTGGCGCGCCGTTTCCGCAGCGGCGGAAGTCCAGCACAACCGAGAGCCGTGCCAGCGCGACCGGCTCGTCCTGCCGCACCATGAGATGGTGCCGCTTGCTGGACAGCTTCCAGTTGATGCGCTTCAGAGAGTCGCCGGGGATGTAGTCCCGGTGCTCATAGCCCGGCTGCGCAGACGCGGAGAAGGCCGGCGACGATTCCGATTCCTCGTCCGCGGAGTTGACCGTATCGCTGACCGTGCGGAAGATCAGGCTGTTCGCACTCATTTCCGGTATTTCCGGCAGAATCGTGATGCCGGTGCTGCATTCGGTTTTCAGCCGGAAGCGGAACATCCCGAAAAAGTCGGACAGCACGATCTGCTCCGCCGCGAGCTGTCCTCTGCCGCAGAACTGTGCCGAGAGCCGGAGCGGATAGTCCGCCTCGCGCTCGGTGCCGAGCGACAGACAAAGCGGCAGGGCATCCGGTGCGAGCTGGGTGCTGCGGGCGGCCTTCCAGCGGCGCAGTGCTCTGCGGTCACTGAGGCTGCTGCCTGTCCCGGCCGGCTTCGGCGGCAGCGGAGACGCCCCCGGAATCAGCGGGGAAAAGTGGGCATCCGCCGTGAACTGCATCCGCAGAAACGGCATCGGAACCCATGTCCGCTTGGACAGGTGCAGCACCGCCTCAAAGGCCTGCTGCTTGGAAGCCGTATCCGGTGCGGTCAGCGTCAGACGGATGCGCCGCCGGACCCAGAGCGCCGCGAGAAACGAGAACAGCGGCATCAGAATCAGGAAGGTGAGCATCATCACGCCGATGGCGCCGTCCAGATACAGCATAAACATCAGCGATACAAAGATCGCACAGAAATACCCGACGGTCATCTTGCGGATTCCATCGGCACCGGCACCGTGCTCAGCACCTGCCGGATGACGGCTCTGCTGTCGCCGAGCTGCGATTTGCCTTTCGGCGAGAGAATCAGGCGGTGTGCCAGCACGCTCTCCGCCATGCCGCGGACATCGTCCGGCAGGACAAAGTCTCGGCCGGAGAGGAAGGCGCCTGCCTTGGACGCCTTGTAGAGCGCGATCGAGCCGCGGGGCGACGCGCCGAGCGTCAGGGTGTCGAGGCTGCGGGTGGCGGCGACGATCTGCAGGATGTACCGCCGGACGGGCTCGCTGACAAAAATCTTCTCGACCTGACTTTGCAGCCGGAGAATGTCCTCCGGATGCACGGCGGGTTCTTTGATGTTGTCGAGCGGGTTGTGATGCTCTGTTCTGGTGAGGATCTGCATCTCCTCCTCATCCGTCGGGTAGCCCATGCTGATGCGCATGAAGAACCGGTCCATCTGTGCTTCCGGCAGATGATAGGTGCCGTAGGTTTCGACGGGGTTCTGTGTGGCGAGCACCATGAAGGGGGACGGGAGCTTATGCGTCACGCCGTCCACGGAGATCTGATGCTCCTCCATGACCTCCAGCAGTGCGGACTGCACCTTCGGGGAGGCACGGTTGATTTCATCGGCGAGCAAGAAATTACACATTGCGGCGCCTGGGCGGTATTCCAGCTCAAAGGTCTGCTGATTGACCATAGAGAAGCCGGTGATATCCGAGGGCATGACATCCGGCGTGAGCTGAATGCGGTTGAAGCTGCCGCCGACGGAGCGCGAAAGAGCCGCTGCAAGCTGCGTTTTTCCGACGCCGGGAACATCCTCGATCAGAATATGTCCGCCGCAGAGCAGGCCTGCGATGACACAGCGGATGACCTCATTTTTTCCGACAATGACGCTGCCGATGCTTTCGGTCAGCTTTTGAATTTCTGTATTCATGCGCGGGGAAGTCCTTTCCGTGTTGATTTTTTGACCGGCTTTTCCGGTGTATAATCCGGCAATTATATTATACCACGGGGCAGGCTGTTCGTCAATAACAATTCTGTGAACAGTTCGTAACTTTCCTGTGCGGATTGCTGCAAAAAAAGATGCACAGCATCTTGACAGACAGCCGGAAAATATGTATAATAATGATGTATGCGGCTGTGTGCCTGCGCGCACCCGCGTACAAACACAGAAAGAAAAAACCAAGCGATTCATCACGGTGGACAACAAAGGAGGCATTCACAATGTATTGCAGAAACTGTGCAGAGCTTCTGGCGGACACCGACATCACCTGCCCCAACTGCGGCTTCGCGGTCGGTACAGGATACAAGTACTGCGGACAGTGCGGTTCACCCGTGGAACCGAATGCGGTCATCTGCGAGCTGTGCGGCAATTCGGTCAATCCCGCAGTGACATCAGGGCAGTTCGCACAGCAGCCCTACGGCCAGCAGCAGGCGTTCGGCCAGCAGCCTTACGGGCAGCCGCGGACATTCGGGCAGCAGCCCTATGCGCAGCCGCGGACATTCGGACAGCAGCCCTACGGCCAGCAGTCTTACGGCCAGCCGCAGCCCTTTGGTCAGCAGCAATTCGGACAGCAGCCCTTTGGTCAGCCGCAGCAATTCGGCCAGCAGCCGTTTGGCCAGAACGCCGGCACCAGCTTCCGGCAGGCGCCCTTGAACGGTGTCCCGACGGTGCGGGCGACGCCGGTTTATACGCCGGCAGAGCAGAAATCCCGCGTGACGGCAGGCATTCTCGGCATTCTGCTGGGATTTCTGGGCGCGCATAATTTTTATATCGGAAACTCCTCAAAGGGCGTCGCGCAGCTCCTGATGACCATGTTTTCCTGCGGCACGCTCGCCGCGATCTCATGGATCTGGGGTGCCATCGAGGGGATTTTGATCCTGACGGGCGGCATTGACAAGGACGGAAACGGTCTGCCGTTCAAGGAATGATCACGGTTTTTCACGCGTTTTTCATCGGTTTCCGGCACGAATTAAGATTCATTTAAGTTGCCTTCGGTATACTGAAGTCAAAACAGGGGGATTGCGCAGTGCTTTGCTGCGCCGCTGTGAAAAAAAGATAACAGTTTTCAGCGAAGGAGGCATGATCTATGGCTATCAGCACTTTCCAGCGGCGTGAAGTCAAATTTCTGATGTCGCTGGAGCAGTACGAGGCGCTTCTGCCGATCGTACACGCCCATATGGAGCCTGACCGGTATTGTCTGGACGGCAAGGAGTACGGGATCTACAATCTCTACTACGACACGCCGACTGACCTGCTGATCCGCCGCTCCATCGTCAAACCCTATTACAAGGAAAAGCTGCGTCTGCGCAGCTACTACTGCCCTGCGGATCCGGACCAGTCCGTCTTTCTGGAGGTCAAGAGGAAAATCGGCGGCATCGTGACCAAGCGCCGTGTCTCCATGACCGTTGCCGAGGCGGAGGCCTATGTCCTGACCCGCGTGAAGCCCTATTATGAGCGCTTCATCGACCAGCAGGTCATCCGTGAAATGGATGTCTTCCTCAATCATTATGACTCTGTCGCACCGAGACAGTATATCGGCTATCAGCGCTCCGCCTTTTTCGGCAAGGACGATCCGGAATTCCGGCTGACCTTTGACCGCGATATCACGGAGCGGCGCTATGACCTCAGCCTGACAAAGGGCAATTACGGCGGAAAGATCATCCGCGAGGATCAGCGCCTGATGGAGATCAAGGTGCCGGATGCGATTCCGCTCTGGATGAGCCGCGCAATGTCTGAGATCGGCATTCGCCGCATCAGCTTCTCCAAGTACGGCAGAGCCTATAAAAAATTTATTCAGAATGCGGGCGCAGAGCTTCCGCAGGAGGAAAGGAAGGCATTCTATGCTTAATGTGTCCCTCGCGGCATTCTCCGCCGCAAATATCTTCTCCCGTTTGTTTGACGACCAATCGCAGTACTGGATTGACAATGCCGGACATATGACCCTCGGAATCGTGATGCTCTGCATCTGCAGCGCGCTGGTGCTCGGATTCTTGGTCGGTGTGCTGTATATGTTCACGAACCGCAAGCGCGGATATGCGCAGAGCTATGTCATCGCCATGCCGATGCTGGCCGCGCTCGTTTCCACCGTCATCATCATGATGTGCCTGATGATCGACAATTCCAGCGGCACCAAGGCGGCGATCACGCTGACCGGTGCGTTCTCGCTGACCCGTTTCCGTTCCGCTCCCGGCGACCCGAAGGACATTGCGTATATCTTCTTCTCGCTGGTCATGGGCGTTGTCTGCGGCATCGGCTATGTCGGCTACGCATTCCTGATCTTCTTCGTGCTGGCGGCCGTGCTGATTGCCATCAATCTGACCGGCTTTGCGGCACCGCATTCGCAGGACATGACCCTCAAGATCACCATTCCAGAAAACCTCAACTACAACGGCCTGTTTGACAGCGTCATGGATAAGTACACGACAAGCTGGCGCCTGCGCCGTGTCAAGACCGCGGATTTCGGTACGCTCTTTGATCTGGTGTATGCAGTCCGCGTGCCGAACGATGCCGATCAGAAGAAGTTTATCGACGAGCTTCGCACCCTGAACGGCAACCTCGATGTCACACTCGTTCTGTATCGCTACGACGATCAGATCTACGACACCAAGGCAAAATAATCGTAAAAATGAGATTCCGAATAGACTGAGGCTTCCCCTCGGTCTATTCCCGGTTATCACGGAGGATACAGTCATGAAACACCAGCTTCACGGCGCCGGACGCATTTCTGCGATTCTGACGGCGTTCCTGCTCGCGGGTACGCTTGCCGCCTGCGGACAGAAGGATAAGAGCAGCACGGCGCCCGATGAGAGCGGCACCGCTGCGGTGAGCCAGACCGGTGAGCCGGGCGACAGCACCGGCGAGAATCCGTCGCAGAGCGGCGGGGAGGACGATCCGTCCGGCGGCGACAGCACCGGCGAAAACCAGCAGCAGGGCGGCGAACAGCAGGGAGGCGAACAGCAGGGAGGCGAACAGCAGGGCGGCGAGGCACAGCAGAATCCGTCCGGCGGCGAAGATGCCCCCGCAAAGACCGATGCAAAGTCCGGAAACGGCGGGTCGTCAAAGACCACGACTGCGGCTTCCGGCGGCAGCAGCTCCGGCAGCAGGACCACCGCAAGGAACAATTCCGGCAGCTCCGGCGGCAATACCGTCAGCACCCCGAACGACGACGATCCGGACCTTGATCCCACCGACGAGGAGAAGCCGACCAAGTACATCAACCTGACCGGCAATTCCGCCAGATTCTCCGGCGACGGCATCGCGGTTTCCGGCAGCAAGATTACCATCAGCAAGGGCGGCCACTACGAGATCTCCGGCACGCTGGACAACGGCCAGATCTACATTGAAACGGACAAGAAAAAGGTCAAGCTGATGCTCAATAACTGCAGCATCACCAACAAGTCCGGCGCCGCAATTTACTGCCAGCAGGCGAAGAAGGTCACGCTGGAATCCCTGCCCGGCACCACCAGCACGATCTCGGACGGCGGCACGCATGACGAGGACAAGGGCGCGGTGTTCAGCGAGGACACCGTCGTGCTCAAGGGTGAGGGTACGATCAACATCAAGGGCGTCTACGCGCACGGCGTCAAGTCGGACGACGACATCCGCGTCAACGGCGGCACGGTCAACATCACCGCGACCAAGAGCTGTCTCTACGCGAACGACGCGATTGAAATCAACGGCGGTACGCTGTTCTGCGACGGCGGCACCAACGGCATCAAGACCTCAAAGCCGGAGAGCATGATTACGGTCAACGGCGGTTCGTCGATCATGATCGGCGGCGAGCGCGACGAAAAGGGCGCAATTTCCTCCGCCGGCACCTTTACGGTCACGGGCGGTTCGCTCTGGGCAATCGGCAACAGCTCCACGCTGCCCGATGCCGCAACGACGGCGAATATGCTGATTCTGACCTTCTCGAATTCGCAGGCGGCCAACAGCGCCGTGCAGGTCACGAGCGGCGGCAGCCCGATCTTTGCGATGACCTCGCCGCATCCGTATAAATATGTGTTCTATGCCGGCACGAACCTGCAATCGAATGCGACCTACAGTGTCCGGTACGGCGGCAGTCTTTCCGGCGCGAAGAACTATGTCACGAACGGCAGCGGATATTCCGGCGGCTCGGACGGCGGCAGCTTCAAGGCAGACCGGAAGGTTGCGACGCACAACATCAGCTGAATCCATGAAAAAGCGGGATGTCCTCTCAGCGGGGCATCCCGTTTTACTTTTGCAGATCAAATATCTTCGGCGGTCGGCCGGCAGTGCCGGCATCCATTGACCTAAAGCCCGCCGCGGGCGGAATCGGAACACAACCAAACTTCGCCACGATAGAACCATACAAAAACACCGGCGCCGCCATGTATTTCTCTGGCAGCACCGGTTTCTGTAAAAAGAGGTATCCGCTTCGCGGATGTTATTTCAGAATGGGGCTCTCTATCGCAGAGCCCCAAGCCTGCAGAGCTCTTCTTATGCGAGGGAGTTTCGCCGCCTGCGGGCGGCGACTTAGGGCTCTGCCCTAAGAACCCGCGAGCTTTTTGAAAAAAGCTCGACCAAAA
>JAFPQL010000285.1 GCA_017414145.1 Oscillospiraceae bacterium
AAACAGAAAAATGATTATGAGTCCGCCTTTGCAAAAGATAAAAACTCCTCCATAGTCATTTCATAACCGGCGCATTTCAGTGCAGCATAAGTCAAAGTTAAACTGCCGTCAACAGCTGTCACCGACAGCCATCTGTGCTCAGGATCAGTTGACCAAGCGCCTTCTCCGTCCACATCAGCCAGTTTGAGTTGATCTGCCGTAAGCAAATCCGGATAACCGATCATGGAAAAACAGAACTGATGAAGTATCATCAGCGCATCATACGGTGTAATCTCACCGTCCATGTCAACATCGCCCTTTTCGTACAGAGAAAGGTCATTGCCGAGCGCATACAAAGGCTCGAAGCCTTTCTGGTACACTTCCTCATTCGTCGGAATATATAAGTCATCCCCCGCAAAGGCAGAAACCGGAGCCGCGCAGACCGCGAGCACACCGGCGGACAGCACCGAAAGCAGTTTTGTCAGTTTTTTCATAAGAAACCCCTCCGTTCCGTTCAATCGGCATCCGTTTGTTGAACAGCATCCCGAATATGCTGTTTCTGTTTTGATTATATCACACTGAATTAAAAAAGTCAACGCATATTTTCACAGAAAATATAGAACCCATTTTGTGGAAAACATCGAAAACGGAACCGTTTTTCCGCCTGCCGCCGCAAGGATTTCCATACAGTGCAAGAAAAGACATCTGCGGAGCGTCCGGAACGCCCCTCCCCTGCCCCGAAGCTTTAGAAAACATGAAGATTGCCGCAAAGGAGTTGACAGTATATCCGGAATGTGATAAAATATATGTGTATGTGAACTTTTCATTCTTCCGTTCACATCATTAACGGCATCTGACGCGGTGCCGGAACAGGAGTATCAAAAGCATGGCAATTCCTTCACTGAAACAACGGTTCAAACGACTGACCCTGCACCGTGAGCTGACCATTCTGCTGTCCAGTCTGGTGTGCAGCTTCACCGTCTGCTTCTTTTCGCCGGTTGATCTCTTTCTCGGCAACCAGCGGGAGTTCACAGTCGGGCCGCAGCACATCATTCTGCCGCTTCTGCTGGTGTCCGTCCTCTCCGCGGCCGGCGCCTTCCTGCTGTTCAATCTGTTTCTGCTCATCAGCCGGCGGTTCTGGCGCGGCATGGAGTGCCTGATCTTCGGCGCACTGCTTGCAATGTACCTGCAAATGCTGCTCATGAACGGCAGAATGCGGGAATTCACCGGCGACGGCGTCAGCTACGACAACCCCGTCTTTCTCACCGTCAATATGCTGATCGAATACGCCATTGTCCTCGTCCCGACCGTCGTCTACCTGCTCTCGGAATACAAGCGGGAGCATTCCGTCCTCAAGGCAATCCGCAGGCACGCGATCATCTATCTCTCCGGCGCGCTGCTCGTCATGCAGGCCGCAGGCACCGGCTCGATCATTGCGCAGCACGGCATCCGCAAGGTCGATTCCACCCAGTATGTCCGCTACCTCTCCTATGAACCTGTCACAAAGCTCTCAAAGGAAAACAATGTCGTCGTCTTTCTGACCGACCGTCTCGACAGCCTCTGGATGGACGAAACCCTCGGCTGGTATCCGTCTTTGTATCATACGCTGGACGGCTTCACCTTCTATCAGAACAATATTGCGAACTTCACAAACACCTTCCCGTCCGTCCCCAATATGCTCACGACCGCGCCCTTCCGCAACGAAACCGCGCAGAAGTATCTGACGCAGGCATGGGCGGGCAAGACGCTCCCCCGTCAGCTCCATGACAACGGCGTGCTCGTCAACCTCCTCGTGGACGGCGCCACAACATACACCAAATTCTACGATCTCGACGGCCAGTGCGACAATCTGATCTATGACCCGTCCATTCCCTATGAGGTCAATTATGTCGGATACAGCGGCATCATCCCGACGATGCTGCGCTTCTCCCTCGACAAGCTCACGCCCTACTGCATCAAGGAGCAGCTCGCCCTGCGCGTCACCTCGGACTTCTCCAACTCGTTCATCACGATCAGCGGCGACCTGCCCGATGCGCAGCCGTGGGGCATCGGTACGGAGAGCGACCTCCGCTTCAACGACTTCCTCCGCACGCATCCAATCACCGCGGACAGCGACAAGCCGACCTTCAGCTTCATTCACCTGAACTTCGCGCATGACACTTCTCTGGAGCTGCAGTCCCTCTGCCCGGAGACACGCGATCTGGTATTCGGCAACGAAAACGCGACCGTGCGCGGCGCGTTCACGATTCTGGAGCAGTATTTCGATGCGATGAAAGCGGCCGGCGTCTGGGACTGCTCGACGGTCATCATTCTCGGTGATCACGGCCATGTGCCGATTGAGCTGGAATGCGACCACAAGGAGCGTCTGGAATCGCCGATCGTCACCGCACTGCTGATTAAGCCGCGGAACGCCGCGCCGGAGCCCATGAAGCGCGACCGCTACACCGAGCTGAGCAATTCGTATTTCGCATCCAGTGTGCTGGAATATGCCGGCGTAGACCGCAGCGGCTTCGGGCCGAGCTTCAACGACATCATCGGCGGCATGGCGCCGCTCCCGCGCTATATGCAGACCAGTCAGACGACCGGCGGCAACGGCTACGGCGACGCTTCGCTCTTTTATGAGATCACCGGCGATTCGCGTGACCTCGCAAACTGGAAGATTGTCTCCGGATTCCCGCAGCAGACAACAAAAGAACCGTAAAGACAAATGTCCCCGATACCGCATCCGGTACCGGGGACATTTTTTGATCCTGCTGATTGTGCAGATTACATACTGCTGAGCGTCGGCATATCGCCGCCCTGTGCCGCATCTGCGGGCGTGCCTGCCGGTGCCTCCGGCGTCGCGTCGGGCTGATAGTCGCCGGCTGCATCTGCCATTGCTGCAAGCGCCGCCAGATCGCCGCTCAGCACAGGCTTCACTGCCGATGCCGCTGCATTGACGACCGGTGCTGCCACAGTCTCTGCCGCCTTCACCGCAGACACCGCCGCATTGGCAACCGGTGCTGCCGCAGTCTCTGCCGCCTTCACCGCAGACGCCGCCGCATTGACAGCCGGTGCTGCCGCAGTCTCTGCCGCCTTCACCGCAGACGCCGCCGCATGGAC
>JAFPQL010000286.1 GCA_017414145.1 Oscillospiraceae bacterium
CTTGGCTGCTTTTGTTTGTTGTTCTGGTAGGGCGAAGTGCGGCTGTGTCCCGATTTCGCCCGCGGCGGGCTTTAGGTCATTGCCAGCGCGGGCTCCGCGCCCGCTTGACAAACCGCGGCGATTATGCTATAATATCCCCCGGTAATGCAGCAGAAAACAGAACTGAGGTGTGCGTGATGAAGGCTTTGATTGCGATGAGCGGCGGCGTCGATTCGAGTGTCGCGGCCTATCTGACCGGCGCGGCCGGCTATGACTGCATCGGCTGCACCATGCAGCTCTGGGATTCGGACGGCGATGTCTGCGCGGTGGCAAAGGACGCCGAGGACGCCCGTCTCGCTGCCGAACGGCTGGGGATGCCGCATCATCTGTTCGATTACCGTGCGGATTTTCGCGAGGAGGTCATCGGAGACTTTGTACGCTGCTATCTCTGCGGCAAAACGCCGAATCCATGCATCGTCTGCAACCGGCAGTTCAAGTTTTCGCGGCTGCTCGGCCGTGCGGATCAGCTCGGCTGCGATAAGATCGTCACCGGTCATTATGCGCGCACGGAGGAGACGGACAGCGGCTTTGTCCTGCGGCGCGGCACCGATCCGGCGAAGGATCAGAGCTATGTGCTCTATATGCTGACGCAGGCGCAGCTTTCCCGTCTGCTGCTGCCGCTGGGCGGCCTGACCAAGGCGGCTGTGCGGCAGATCGCGGCAGAACAGGGCTTCCTCAACGCCGGCAAGCATGATTCGCAGGACATCTGCTTCGTGCCGGACGGCGACTACGCCCGCGTTGTGGAGCAGGTGAGCGGAAAGCAGGCGGTTCCCGGCGAATTTGTGGATCTGTCCGGACGGGTGCTGGGACAGCACCGCGGCATCATTCACTATACCGTCGGACAGCGGCGCGGGCTGGGCATCGCGCTCGGTGAGCCGGCGTATGTCGTCGGCATCGACACTGCGCAGAACCGCGTCATCCTCGGCAGAAATGAGGATCTGTTCACGGATACCGCCGAGCTGTCCGGCATGAACTGGATCAGCGGCAGAATTCCGCAGGAGCCGGTGCGCTGTACGGCGAAAATCCGGTACCGGCATCCCGCGCAGCCGGCATGGCTTCAGTTCACGGGTGCGGACACGGCAGTGCTCCGGTTTGACACGCCGCAGCGTGCGATCACGGCAGGGCAGGCAGGCGTCTGCTATGACGGGGACATTGTGCTGGGCGGCGGCTGCATTTTGCGTGCATACAATTCGGATATCATGCACTGAATATTCCTTTCTGTATCATTATTTTGGCCGGCCTGACGCCGTTTTTCGGGGCGCCGGGCTTTCCTATGGACAGAATCACAAGAATTAAGCTTCGCTTTTGTGCAAACTAAACGATTATTTTTATCATGTTCTGAAAGAGTTGACAAAACTGCCTTTGCGTGGTATAATATAACCAGATATTACAGAGACCATATGGGGGAAATGAAATAGAATCCGCGAACAGGTAACAGGCTCCGAAAAATTGAAATGAGGTGAGCAGAATGAGCGGAACGGTCAGAAGGCGTCAGGATTTCTCGGATATTGATCATCTTGACCGTGCAACAGAGGCCTTTTTGCGGGAGCAGCGGAAGGCACTCGAAGAACGGCGATATGTCCGTGCCCCGCGGACGGCGCCGCTGTGGATTCAGAGCCACTGGAAGCAGGCGATCGTGACAGCTGCGCTGGTGCTGGTCGGCGGGCTCGCAGTCTTTGCGGGCGTGAAGCTGGCTGCAAACGGCAGAGCGATTCGTCAGCCCGAACCTGAAACCACACAGTCTGCTGAAGCGGTGTTGACTTCCGCAGAGCAGACGGAGTCGGAGAAAACGGAGGCCGGTCAGGCATCCGAAGCCGAAAACACCGATGAGGAGACCAAGGGCAGCACGGCAGTGACCACTGCACCGAAAACAACGGAAAAAACAAACAGTGAGGAGCGAACGAACTCCTCCGGCGCAGCTTCCTCTGCGACAACCCGCCGGACGGAATCGACCTCCGGTTCGCAGAGCAGCTCGGAGACCTCCAGACTTGCCGAATCACGGCAGGAAAAGCCGGCGATGACAACCGTGCAGCGCGGCGGATCCGGCGTGAAGGCCGTCAGCAGCAGTGCGACAACGCGCACCACTGCCCGTCAGACATCCAGACAGACGACCACCACGACGACCCGTACCACGACGCGCACCACGGCGCGGACGACGGCTTCGACCTCCCGACAGACCACCGCGCAGACCACACAGACGACACCGCGGGTGACCGAGGCGCCGAAGGCTGTGCCGGCTGTGGACAGTGTGAAGATCAGTGAAGTGAAGCGGACAAACGGCGGCTATCAGCACCGGGTTACCGTGCAGATCAGCAATCCGAACAGCACACGCTTTGACGATCTCCGGACCTTCTACCTGCATCTGCCCATCAATGCCATCAAGTCCGGCTGTGTGTCCGGTTCTGCGTCGATGAGCCAGACCACCGGCAGAACCGTGTCGTTCTATTACGGCGGCCCGCTGTCAGCCGGCGGCAAGGTTTCGATCGTATTCCTCATCGTGACCGACCGACCGATGTCGAGTGTGACCTGCACCCTCGGCTGATTCATGATGCCGAATCACCTCTGACAGCAGCGATTTTTTCATAAGAACCACTGCTCCGAAGCAATGAGAAGAACTCCGGACAAAAATTTTGCCCCTGTGTGCTGCAAAGCATACAGGGGCATTTTTTCGCTGTTAAGCCGAATCCGAATCCGGTGCGGTGTAGCCTTAAATTCTGTCTGAAATCTGCAATGCAATTTGCAGTTTGTCGAGATTGTGATTTGCATCTGACAGTTGATCAATCTGATAATTTCCTTCTGCAAGAACATCTCCCGCGGACAAAAAGTCATACAGTTCAAACCCGTAAAAGTCGGAAACCGCCTGCACGCCGGCGACTTCCATTTCGACCGCGATACAGCCTTCTTCTTTTCTCTGATTGACCAGATTGACTGTTTCACGCAAAGGGCAGTCTGTTGTCCAGACTTTCCCCTTTACAAAAGGAATGTGCAGCTCCGTAAAAATCCGTGCAAGCCTGTCTGCGTTCTTGATGTCGATATAGTCCTGCGGTTCGGCAAAATAATAGGACATTCCTTCCCCGCGGTATGCCCTTGACGGAATGATGAATTTCCCGTCGGTCATGCCGCGGTCCAGACTTCCGCAGGAACCGAACATAATAAACTTGTATGCGCCTGTCAGGTGATTCGCTTCGGCTGTCAGTTCTCCTGCACAGGCAGAACCGATATGCGTCAGATAAAATGCGATCTCTCTGTTATCTCTCCGGAATGACCAGATCGGTATATTTCCGTTGCAGACACATATTTCCGCAATTTGTCTGCATTCATACTGCGACAATAGATGTTCATATATCTCCTTTGAGAATATGACAAGGCATATTTCAACGAGATTCTTTTTTGCGCCGTAGAAAGCCTCAAAGTTTACGATCGGATCACTTTCGATGTCATACGAATCAATTATCATCTGAAACGAACCGCCTTTCTGGTTCCGATTTTCCCGGAAAAATTATATCACACGATCTCTGCACTGTCAATAGAAACGCCGGCGTCAGAAGACTGCGGATGTCTGCCGGCATGACGGGTACAGTCAGCGAAGCTGTGACAATCGCGCATAAATCATGTGCAATCTGACTATACGCCGGCCGGAAAGTGTGCTATAATCAGAATATGAGCAGCGCTGCTGCTTAGGGGGAAATCTGCCCTGCGCAGATACAGAAAAAAGACAGGCGAAGCCGCAGCACCGCGCAGATTCTGCCGGTCTGCGGCGCGTACTGTCCGCTTGAGAAAGAGGGATATCTATGCGAAATCGGGTCACACGCCTGCTGCGGGCATCTGCCGTGTGTCTGGCGGCGATGTTCTGCGCCGTGCAGCTTCCGGACTGTCCGCCTGCCGCCGCGGCCGGCACCACTCTGACGGTCGGCGGCTCCGGCACCTACAAAACCGTGTCCGAGGCGGTCGCGGCTGCCGCGAAGCTGAATCCGTCCGGCGAAAACAGCCGCGTGACGATTGCCATCGCGCCCGGCACCTACCGCGAACAGCTCCTCATCAACACGCCGTATCTGTCGTTCGTCAACAGCGACCCGAACGGCGGCGAGGTGCTGATTACATGGTATTACGGCATCGGATACAAATATTATTCCGCCGCGGGCAGCGGCTATTATAACGCGAACGACGCCCGCGCACGCTCCGCAAAGGGCATTGCGCAGCGCTGGGGCACGGCAGTCCGGCTGCAGCAGAACGCCCGGTATTTCCGTGCGGAGAATATCACCTTTGAGAACAGCTTTAACCGCTATCTGACGGAGGAGGAGCTGGCGGACGGCGTGGAGCCGACCGGCGAAACCCTGACCGTTCAGCGCAGGCAGGGGCTCGATGTCCGGTCAAAGGCCGCGACGGAGCGCGCCGCTGCCATGTGCGTCGAGGCGGACTGCTGCGAGTTTTACCGGTGCAGCTTTCTCAGCAGTCAGGACACGCTCTATACGCAGTCGAAGGCGTATTTCAAATCCTGTAAGATTCAGGGGAATACCGATTACATCTTCGGCAGCGGCGATGTCGTCTTTGACGGCTGTGAGCTGTGCTTCGGCGGCTATACGGACAACGCGGTCGGCGGCTATATCACCGCGGCGCGCCAGCAGACGCTCGGCTATCTGTTCTGGCAGTGCGATGTCACGGCGGCGGGCGGAATGAAGGTCGGCGCAGGCTGCTTCGGCAGACCGTGGCGCGATACGGCTCATGTGCTGTTTTATCAGTCCCGACTGCAATATGAAGGCATCATCCAGTCTGCCGGCTGGACGAGTATGAGCGGCGTCTCGCCCGAACAGGCGACCTTCCGCGAATACGGTACGACGACGGCATCCGGCGGCGGCGTGAATACGGGCGGCAGAGTCCGGGGGACTGTCCTGAACGCCTGCGACGCCACGCGGGAACAGTATCTCGGAAACTGGTCGCCGTATTATTTCAACAGCGGCGGCACTCCGCTGAAAAACGCCGAAACGCTCGATTCCGCCGAGCGCTATGTCTTCCGGAATGCCGCGAGCGGACTGTATCTGGCGGCCGACGGCGCGCTGTCTGCCGGCACGAACATCGTGCAGCGGGAGCGCAAGTCAGCGGCGGTCTGGACGCTCAGAGAAGCGGGCGCGGGCTACTATTACCTCTGTATTGCGCAGAATCCGGCGCTGCATCTCGATCTGGACTACGGCAGACCCGACGACGGCACGAACATCCACCTCTACACCGACAACGGTGAGGCAGCACAGCAGTTCAAATTTGTCAGCGCGGGCAGCGGTGTCTATGAAATCGTCACGCGGCCGACTGCCGATCAGAGCTGCCTGACCGTGGAGAACGCCTCGCAGTCGCCCGATGCCAATGTGCTGCAAATGACCTGCGGCGACTCGGACGCGCAGCGCTGGTATGCGGAGATTGACGCGGAGCCGATACAGGGTACGCTGATCCGCGACCTGACGGTCTTTGACCGGAAGAATGCCGCCGGCTGGTCGATTGTGCCGCAGGCGGTGTCCGGCGCGGAGATTTTCGGCGACCGCAGCTTTACTTATGTCGGGATGCCGGCGGAGCTGGACGGCGCGGAGTATATCCGGACGGCCTGCGATTCCAAGAAGACAGACGCGGAGCTGGCGGCGTTTACGGCGGCGGTTCCGGTCACGGTATATGCGGCAATGGATCAGCGGGTGACGCCGCTGCCGGCATGGCTCTCCGGCTGGAGCAGAACCGGCACGGAGCTGGACAGCAGCAACGGCGAGCATTTTATCTGCTATGCGCGGGAATTTGCAGCAGGGGAGACCGTCCGGCTCGGCACCAACGGAATGTCCGGTACCTGCGTGAATTACACGGTGTTTGTCCGGCAGAATGCGCCGGAGACGACAACCGCTGAGACGACCGCGGCGACGGAGTCTTCCACGGAAGCGGTTTTATCTGAAGTGCGCGGCGATGCGGACTGCAACGGCGCATTGCAGATTGCGGACTGTGTGCTGCTGGCGCGGTATCTGGCAGAGGATGCTGTGCAGATTACGGTGCAGGGGCTGCGCAATGCGGAGACAGACGGGGATGCTTCGGCGCTGACCGCCTCCGACCTCAGTATGATGCTGCAGGCGCTTGCGGGACGGATTACCCTGTAAGCCGCGGCGGACAGAAGCGCCGCAGCAAATCCGGAAACAAAAACAGGCCGCCGTCCTTCTGATGCACAGTCAGAAGGACGGCGGTTTGTTCTGCTTGCGATAATACAAAAGCAATGCCCCGAAGCGGCCGTGTAACCGTTTCGGGGCAGAATGCTGCATTTCCACGCGGAGCCGCAGACTGCGCAGTCAGTGCGAATCAGCCGAGCTCTGCGAAATACTTGATGGTGCGGACCATCTGGCTGGTGTAGGAGTTCTCGTTGTCGTACCAGGAAAC
>JAFPQL010000030.1 GCA_017414145.1 Oscillospiraceae bacterium
CCGGTCGGGTTGACAAAGATCTTTGTCTCGCTGTCCATGAGGTTTTCGGGGATGATCGGGCGGATGACCAGCTCGATCAGATCCTCGCGGATCTGGCTCAGCTCCACAGCCGGAGAGTGCTGCGTCGAGACGACAATCGTATCCACGCGCACCGGCACATTGTTCTCGTCATACTCGACGGTGACCTGCGTCTTGCCGTCCGGACGCAGATAGGAGAGCGTCCCGTTCTTGCGGACAGCCGTGAGCTGCATCGCCAGCTTATGTGCCAGCGAAATCGGCAGCGGCATCTTTTCGGGCGTCTCATCGCAGGCATAGCCGAACATCATACCCTGATCGCCGGCGCCGAGCTGCTCGTCATCCGCGGCGTCATAGGCGCTGTCCACGCCCTGTGCGATGTCGCCGGACTGCTGGTCGATCGAGGTCAGCACCGCGCAGGTGTGGCCGTCAAAGCCGTATTTTGCGCGGTCATAGCCGATGTCCACGATCACCCCTCTGGCAATCGCCGGAATGTCCACGCGGGCTGTGGTGGAAATCTCACCCATCAGCAGCACCATACCGGTCGTCGTGCAGGTCTCGCAGGCCACGCGGCCGTTGGGATCCTGCTCCAGAATCGCGTCCAGAACCGCATCGGAAATCTGGTCACAGATTTTGTCGGGATGTCCCTCTGTGACGGACTCAGAAGTAAAAAACCGTTTCATTTTTTCGTTCCTTTCTGAAAAGTAAATTCGCCGCATCATGTGCAGAAACTGAAAAAGCGGCACTGCAGAAACGCGTGCCGCTCTTGATTGAAACTGCAAACGCTCCTCATCTTCCGGCGCTTCTGCACCGCAGGACTTGGCACCATTCGTCCGCCGTTTTTCCGGGACAGACGCGGTTGCCGCGGCTTCACAGGACCCGTTCCTCCGCCGCTCATGATAAGGCCGCTATTATTATACAGTATTTTTGTATGTTTGTCAAGGCCTCGAAGAAAAATGCGGAATGTGAAATGGTTAATGCGGAATGGATAGCTCGGAAATCGGAGTGAGGCGTTGTTCCGCAGTATATGTCAAAATTACAGCAGAAAAACGCGCAGACCGGTCAGCCGACGGTCACGGACGCGGTGACGCTGCGGTATTCCGGGCGCAGCAGATTGTCCGGCGTCATGGCAATATCCGGTACGCCGTCCGCTCTGAGATAGACCTGCCGGATGCGCGTGTGGCGGCAGGGGTCATAGAGCGGGTCGTCCGCATAAGTGCCGCAGCGCTTGGAATCGTGGGCGGACGGCCGGGCGTGATAGACGATCAGCAGATTGCCGTTCTCATCCGTGACGAAGGAATTGTGTCCGGGGCCGGATTCGCCGGACAGATCGGCAGTCGAGAGCGACGGCGACTTGTCCTTGACCCAGCTCTTCGGATCGAGCAGGTCGGCATCGGCATTCGCGGTCAGCTTGCCGACGCAGTATTCCGAGCCGGTGCCGGACGCCGAGAAGAACACATAGATTTTCCCGTCCGTTTTCAGCACCGCCGCGCCCTCGTTGACGCGGTGATTGACCAGCTCCCAGCTGTATTCGGGCTTTGTCAGCAGCATCGCCTTTGAGGTCAGCTTCCACGGCTGCGACGGGTCCACCTCCGCCAGAAAGAGCGAGGAGTCGCCCTTGATCTCCGCCCAGATGACATAGGATCTGCCGTGATGCTCAAAATAGGTCATGTCGAGCGAAAAGCTCGTGAAATAGCTGTCCCCTGCCGTCGCCTGCATCTGTCCGCATTCCTCCCACGGCCCGTTCATCGGGTCGCCGGTGCAGCGCAGCACATAGGGGCGGATTGCCCAGATGTCCGCGGTGCTGCCCGCCGCGAAGAAGATATACCATTTTCCGCCGATTTCATGCAGCTCCGGCGCCCAGATGTGCTTGCCCATGATACCGCTCGAATGCGCCTTCCAGATCGTTTTCTCCTGCGCGGCGGCAAGGCCTGCAACGGTGTCGCTCTGCCGCAGGATGATGCGGTCATAGCCGCGGTCCACGCTGCCGTATGCCGGATAGGACGCGGTGAAATAGTATTTGCCGTCCGAGCCGTGCATGATCTGCGGGTCGGCGCGCTCCTCGATGAACGGATTGCTGTAATCCGCCGCCTGTACGGTGCCGCGCACGCGGTAGGTGCCGGGCTTTGACGAATCCACGGCGGCCAGATCGGACGCATTCCACGAGACGCCGAACGCCATGCTGCCGCCGTCGGAATACTCCGCTGTGACGGTCTGCGGCATCCGGAGCGTGCCGCCCGCCGGAACACGGACCGTCACGGGCTTCATGCCGGTATTGAACACCTGCCCGCCGCCGAATGCGCCGGTCAGCGCCGAATACTGCTCCGCGTTCACCGGAATGACATAGCCGTGCCGCGGAGTGAAGTCAAAGCTGTAATCCGAGCGCGGAACGGTCGTGAAATTCTCAAGGTCAGAGGTCTTCTGCATGACATAATAGCCGTCGCCGTAGGCATCGGACATCAGCAGCCACTCGTTTTTCCCGATCAGACGGTAGATATTCGGACCCTCGACGCCGAGATTGCCCTCGGAGATCTTGCGGATCTCCGCATACGGGCCGTTCGCGTGCTCCGCCTCGGCAAGGAAGATGCCCTTGGTCGTCTCGTCCTTGAAATACATATAGTATCTGCCGTTCTCATAAATGATGTCGGAGTCAATCGCGTCGTGGCCGCTCTTCGGCGCAAACAGCAGCTTCGGTGCGGAATCGAGCTTCATCAGGTCGCGGCTGTAGGCGTAATACATGACCGTGCGGTCGTCGGTTCCGGGGACACGCGCCGCGAAGTAGATCATGTAGGACTCCTGTTCGGGGTCGTAGATTGCCTGCGGCGCCCATGCGCGGTCGCAGTTCATCATGTTCGGGTACTTGTTTGCAATTTCGATCAGGGACTCGTCAAACCAGTGGACGAGGTCGGTCGATTTCGCGGAAATGAGATTGCGGTTGCTGCTCCAGCCGAGCGAGGATTTCATATCCGTTGCCAGCAGATGCCAAAGGCCGTCCTCACCCTTGAAAATATACGGGTCACGGATGCAGCCGGTGCCGACGCCGGACTGCCAGACGGCTTTTCCGCCGTTCAGTGCCTTGAAGTGATAGCCGTCGGTGCTGAGCGCGTAGGACAGACGCTCCTGTTCGGGCGCATTGCCGAGGAAATAGGCAAAGAGGTAGGCAATCGGCTGCTCCTCACAGGGAATCTCCGCCGCCGCGGCAAATCCCCAGCCGTTGCCGAGCAGTCCGTCCAGCAGGAGTGCCGTGTCCTTCTGCGTGACGCTGCCGTCGCCGTCGCAGTCGGCAATCGCCGTCATCGCGCTGTCAAAGCCGGCGAGGATGCCGCGTTTCATGATTGCCAGATCGCGGGCATCGAGCCTGCCGGAGAAGTCGAGATCGGCGCGCAGGAAGCGGTAGCTGCCGGACACGGGGCGGATATAGAATTTCTGCCCCTCGCCTGCCCAGTAGTCCCACTGGTCGATGTTGGCGCCGTTGTCGTAGCTGATGTCATAGACATCGAGCGCGGCGTTTCCGCTGCATTTTGCCTGAATGTAGTAGGCGTCGTCGGTGCGGTTGAGGCGGAAGAGCTGCGCATCCGCGCCGGTATAGCTGCTGAGGAAGATGTTATTGCCGTTGGTGCTGTCGCCGTTTTCGACCGTCCACGCCTGATCGGGATGCGCCGCGGAGAGTACGGCACAGCAGCCGTCGGCTTCCGCACGGATGATGAAATGCTGCGAGGCATCGGCGCGCTGCTCCCACTGGATGAGATTGCCGTCGGTATCGGCGGTGATGTATTTGCCGCTGAGCCGCACCATGAAGGTGTATTCGGCGCCGGAGAGCACTTTTCCGGCGGCATCGGCACTTTGCAGCGTCACGGGCTGCTGACCGGCAGCGGCGGCATCAGCGGGTGCGGGCATTGCGGCTGAGCAGGACACGGCAAAAGCCAGCGCTGTCAGCAGAGAAGCGATTTTCCTGTATTTCATAATATCCCCCTGTTCCGGACAGTCCCCCGCGGATCGCGGGAGCAGCTTGTCCCTTTGCCTCATTATAGCACGGAACCGGCTGCAATGCAAGAGAAAAATCAGATATCCTGCGCGGCCGGCAGTGCCCGCTGCCATTTCCGAAAGCCCGCCGGCCGGCAGTGCCGGCATCCAATTCCTAAAGCCCGCCACAGGCGAAAACAAGGCACAACCGAACTTCGCCACGATAGAACAACAAACAAAAGCAGCCAAGAAGCAAAAGCCGACCAACTAGGGGAAGAGGAATCAGGAAAAGAGAGCGCGGCGGGCAGTGCCCGCTGCCATTTCCTAAAGCCCGCCGGCCGGCAAAATCGGAACACAGCCGGACTTCGCCCCTCTAGAACAACATCCCAAAGCAGCCCAGAAACAAAAGCCGACCAACCAGGGGAAGAGGAATCAGGAAAAGAGAGCGCGGCGGGCAGTGCCCGCTGCCATTTCCTAAAGCCCGCCGGCCGGCAAAATCGGAACACAGCCGGACTTCGCCC
>JAFPQL010000002.1 GCA_017414145.1 Oscillospiraceae bacterium
AGCCGATCGGGCCCATGCTGTACGGAATGACATACATGGTTCTGCCCTTCATCACGCCGTCATAGAGCGGAGTGAGCTTGGCGTACATTTCCTTCGGATCCATCCAGTTGTTGGTCGGACCTGCGTCTTCCTTTCTGCGGGAGCAGATGAAGGTACGGTCTTCGACACGCGCAACATCGTTCGGGCGGGTGCGGTGATACAGGCAGCCCGGATAGAGATCCTGATTCAACGGGTAGAGCTTGTCGGGATGACCGTCCGGCAGAGCGGTCACTTCCGCGACGAGCTGGTCGAGCTGTGCCTTGGAGCCGTCGATCCAGATCACCTGATCGGGCTTGCACAGTGCGATCATTTCATCGACCCACTGATTGACATTGGGATTCTTGGTCAGAGACATATTGCAAACCTCCTGATTGAAATTTGAGGATAAACTCCACAGCTATCATTATACGAGAAATTTGCCGAAATGTCAAGTGCCGGAGACGATATTCCGACGAAATCTGCTGATGAAATCGGGTTCGGAAATCCGAACCGGACGCCCCTTTTCCGCGGGGCAATTCACCGGAAACCGCACCCCGATGAATCTGCCGTCCGCCTTTTTGTCTGATTCGCTCAAAACATTCTGCACCCGGCTTGACAGAACAGTCAAAATATGCTATAATGAATGTATCGCATTCATCATAAATGATTTACAAACCGCTGACCGCGGAAAAATCAGCCCGCGGATCCGCGGCAGACTGCACAGTAAAGGAGCATCGGAATATGGCTGATGAAGCAAAGCGCGCACATGCGCTCAAAACCTTTGAGAATCTCTGCGCCGCGCTGGATTCTCATAACTGGAAGTATGAACGGAATGACGAGGCGCTGATGGTGGACTGCGGTGCGCAGGGCGACGATCTGCCCATTCCCGTCAAGATGCGTGTCCGGGAGGACAGGGAGCTTGTGCAGCTGGTTTCCCATGTGCCGGTTGAGGTGCCGGTCAACAAGCGGATTGAGGTTGCGGCGGCTGTCAGCATGATCAATTACCGGCTGCTGAACGGCTGCTTTGAGTTTGATGTGCGGCAGGGTCTGCTCTATTTCCGGATGAGCACCAGCTTCATCGGAACGGAGCTGAGCCGGGAGGTTTTCACCTATCTGCTCTTTGTCTCTCTGCAAATTATCGACGATTTCAACGACAAATTTGAGGCCCTTGCAAACGGAACGCTCAGTCTGGACGCGTTTCTGCCGCAGGATCAGGAATGAGAACGGAGGAGCACTGCAATGGAGGACAGAAAACAGATTCTTGCACAGCAGGTCTACGGAAAGCTCATTTCCGCCCTTACTTCCAGAGACTGGACTTATGCCCGCGACGATGAAAAGCTGCGCGTGCAGTTTGATGTCCACGGAGACGATTTCCCGATGCGGTTCGTCATGACCGTGGACGCGGAACGCCAGCAGATCCGGCTGCTGTCCCGCCTGCCCTTTGACATGAACGAGGACAAGCGCATGGAGGGCGCCGTGGCGGCCTGTGTGGCATCGTTCATGCTGCCGGACGGCAACTTTGACTACAACATCGAGACCGGCGAGATCGGCTTCCGTGTGACCCATGTGTTCATGGACTGCGATATCAGCGTGGAGCTGCTGCAATACATGATCTCGTGGTCGTGTGCGGTCGTCGATAAGTACAACGACAAGTTCTTTGCGATCAACAAGGGCTTTTTGAGTCTGGATGATTTTATTGCAGGAGATTCGTGAGAATTTCCGCAGCACAAAGGGAGAGCCGCGCAGATGATTCTGTGCGGCTTGTCTTTCCGCGTCAGAGCGGGGGAGGAGCATACTAATGACAGAACAGGAACTGCGCGAGGAGCATTATGCGCATCTTCGCATTCAGAAACGGCGGCGTGAGAATGCGCTGGCCGGCTGCCTCTGTGTCGCGGCGCTGGTCGGCACGGTGGAGCTGCTGGGGTTCGGCACTGTGGACGGCATCAGATTCTTCGGGGAAAGCGTGCCGCTCGGCATCATCATTTTCTGTCTGAATCTCGGAATATTTGCCGGAATGATCCTCGGCATCTGCAAGCGGAACTATTATCTGACCGGCGCCGCGATCATGCTCTGGATTCTGAATTCCCTGCTGCATCTGCGGTTTCTGTATATCGGAACGACAGCCTGCCTGTTCTTCTCCATGGCAGAGGAGCTGAGATGGCACCGTCTCCGGCAGGAGGAGGGCTTTCCGCTCTTTGAGGTTCCGATCCGGGAGCAGGAGCAGTCCGGCGCCGCAGCGGATCTGACCGCACGGAAGCTGCCTGCCGCGGAGCCGACGCAGAAACCGGCACGGCCGTTTACACCCGGAGAAATGGACTCGATCTGATGAAACGGAGGGGTGCGCGATGACCGGACAGGAACGGGCGCTGTTCCTGCGCGGGATGACGCTGGACTGGGACGCGGTTCCGGATGACAGCTGGCTGCGCGGCGTCGAGGCGGTGGCTTCCGTATCGGAGCTGACCTTTCATCAGCCGGTGACCTTTTTCGTCGGCGAGAACGGCAGCGGAAAATCGACCCTGCTGGAAGCGATTGCGGTCGCGGCGGGATTCAATCCGGAGGGCGGCTCCCGCAATTACCGGTTTTCGACCTACGACTCCCATTCCGGACTGCACGATGCGGTCCGGCTGATCCGGAGCAGCCGCCGGGAATCATGGGGCTGGTTTTTCCGCGCCGAGAGCTTTTATAATGTCGCAACGGCAGAGGAATTCTACAGCCGCGGGCCGGGCGGGAATCCGCAGCATTATCACGAGCGTTCGCACGGCGAGAGCTTTCTGACGCTGATGCGGGAGACCTTCAGCGGCGACGGCCTGTTTCTGCTGGACGAGCCGGAAGCGGCGCTGTCCCCGCAGCGGCAGCTGACGGTTCTGCTGGAGATTGCGCGCTGTGCATCGGCAGGGGCGCAGTTCCTCATCGCAACGCATTCGCCGATTCTGCTGGGACTGCCGGACGCGGAGATTCTCTCCTTTGACGGCGGACGGATTCACGGCTGTGCGTATGAGGACACGGAGAGCTATCGCGTCACGGAGATGTTTATCCGGCGGCGCGGACAGATTCTGCGGCAGCTTCTGGATGAAACGGACTGACCCCGCATTCTGCGGACAATCAAGGGAAAATCGCGCCGCCGGTTCCGAACATATACAGATGAAAACGGTCAAGCCTTTGCAAAGACTTGACCGTTTCTGTATGCTGTTTTGTAAATTGTCTGTGCCTTTTCAGTCTGCGAAGTAACGGACGCCGCTCTCGAAGATGCGCTGATCCTTTTCGCCCGGCACATTCTTGCAGACCTGATCGCCGATGCGCTCGCTGTGACCCATCTTGCCGAGGACTCTGCCGTCCGGCGAGGTGATGCCCTCGATGGCGTCTACCGAGCTGTTCGGGTTGAACCGGATATCCATCGTCGGTCTGCCGGACAGATCCACATACTGTGTCGCAATCTGCCCGTTGTTCGCCATGCGCTGGAGCAGCGAGCCGGACGCGATAAAGCGGCCCTCGCCGTGCGAAATCGGAATTGTGTGAATGTCGCCGACCGCACAGGATGCCAGCCA
>JAFPQL010000031.1 GCA_017414145.1 Oscillospiraceae bacterium
AAGGACGGCGAGCTGACCGTGCTGCCTGACGGCGGCTTCACAATCAGTGACGGCAGCCTGATCTACAAAACCGGTGCGGACGGTGCGCTGACCCGCAGCGCAGACGGCAAAAAGCTGTTCCGTCCGGATGAGGCGTCGCAGAAGGGCTTCCGCTACACGAGCATGACGCCCGCAGGCGGCGGCTGGTACTTTGTCACGGCCGTCACGGGCGATTACAGCGCGGACTCCGGTTCGCTGTGGTGGATGCCGGTCAACGACGGCGACACGCAGTACTGCTGGTGGTACAGCGAGACAACCGGTCAGGCGCAGCCCCTGACGCTTCAGCGCGGCGCAGATGACAGCAGCCCGTTCCTGCTCACGACCTTTATTCAGGCGGATCCGGACGGCGGCGCAGTCTATGCAATGCGCAACAGCGGCGACACGGTCTGCCGCATCCCGGTACCGGGCGGCGGCACCGGGAAGGATTACCGGTTCCGCTGTGCAATGGGCGAGAGCATCCGCTCC
Source organism: Oscillospiraceae bacterium (assembly GCA_017414145.1). Next base: position 505 of record JAFPQL010000031.1, read on the forward strand.
GTGTTCACACCGGTCAGCGGCGGCAAGGTGCTGTATCTGGAGGGCAATGACGCACTGGGCCGCAGCCACGGCACACTCGGAGTGCTGAATACCGCGGACGGAAGCACAACGACGCTGCTGCCCGATGAAAACATCTGCGCAGTCTACAGCCAGAACGGCAGAGTTCTGGCGCTGAAGGCGTCCGGAAAGGCCGTGTATGAATATCTGCCGGCGGACAACACGCTCCGCACCGCCGCAGATCTGTCGTCTGTGGAGGAACTGCCGGGCGGACACACCTACTATGACACCTTCACGACCGTCTGGGATGACTTTGCGGTGATAAACGGAACGGCCGTGGACGATGAGAACAACGCGTATTCGGTCGCGGTACTGGTCAATCTGAAGGACGACACCTTCACGGAGCTCGAATAAACAGCAGAGAGGGGCTGCATCTTCCGCGGAATGCGGGCGGATGCGGCTCCTCTCCGTCTGCAATGAAACAGCGCGCACGCGCTGCGGGCAATCCCGTGCGCGTGCGCGCTGAATACGAACGGACTGTGTTCCTGTGCCTGAACGATTCCCTCCCGTGAAATCACAGCGGAAGCAGTCCTGAAGCGGGGTTATTCAGCAATGACTCTGACTTCAAACCAGCCCTCCGCCTGCGTATCCGGGAAAAACATCCGGATTGTGTAGACGCCGGGGGTGGTGCTGTCAAATTCCGAAGCATCCACAAAGTCGATGTAATCGGAAACATACGAGTTCTCGATATCCCAGTCGTAGCCTTCGGGGTTTTCCGCGTCCGGCTCATGGTAGCCGCTGCCGTAGAAGCGGATGGTATCCAGTGCCAGCGCTTCGCCGACGCGGTAGGTCAGCTTGGCTTCCGGCTCCAGAATCTGGAAGACCAGACTGCCGCCGGTTTCGCCGTACCACTCGCCGGATTCGAGCTTGTTCTTCTGCGCGGAATCGGAGACATAGACCTTGAAGAAGCCCTCTGCATTGAGCGACGGCATCCGCACGCGGATTGTGTATTCGCCGGGGGTCGTATTGTCAAAATCGGAAGTGTCAATCACAAGACCTCTGTTGGCGGCGCATTCGGCGAGGGTTTCATGACCCTTGAAGCGCCAGACGCCGCGGTCGATCTGGTTGATTTCATCGTTCGGGTCGGCATTTTCCGGCAGATCGCCGATGCCGGTCAGCGCGGCATCCATGATGTCCAGCTCTTCCCCGATTTCGTACATGGTGCGGTATTCGCCGCCGCTGACCCACAGGACGCCGCAGAACGGCTTTGTCTCGTCAGCCGGTGCTTCGGATGCCTGCGCGCCGCCGACCGTGACCTGAAACGCGCCGTCGCCGTATTCAAGATAATTTCTCAGGTGCAGCCGGATCGTGTAGACGCCCGGACGCGAGCTGTCAAATTCCGAGTCGTCGATGATGAGCGGCGGGGTCTGATAATCGTTTGCCATCATCTCGCCAAGTGTGCAGTCGCCGTCGAGATGCCACGCCGTTTTGCCGGAATTGCCCTGACCGTACAGCGTGCCGTTCATGATATCGAGCGGCTCGCCGATCTCATAATTCTGCTTGTAGCTGCCTTCTCCGAGCCAGACGGAGCCGGTTTTCTTCTGAGATGCGGTTTCGCTGCCGGTCACGGGCTTGCTGGATGCGAGCATCTGCATGATGCGGATCAGGTCCTGGGCGTTGAGGTAGTCGTCTTCGACGACATTCGCGTTGCTGAGCCCCTGCATACTGACCGTGACCTCCGGATCTTCTCCGAGGTAGCGGCCGAACAGAATGGCGTCGGCAATGCTCAGGCGGCCGTCGCAGTCCGTATCGCCCGGCAAATCGGAGACGGGCGTATCCGCGCCGGCGGCGGCATCTGTCACGGCGGAACCGGCAGCATTTGCGGAGAGCGGGAAGGCTGTCAGTGCAGCCAGTGCTGCTGTCAGGGCGAGCATATTCTTACAGTTCAGTTTCATCTTCATACACTCCTTTTTTCTATGGTATGGGTATCAGTTTTTTGCACGATCATAGGATTTGCCGCTTTTTTATGTTTCAGCGGACTTTACGGGGAGAGGGTCACGCCGAACATGGCGTTCAGTTTTCCGACCGGATACTTGTCGGGGTTCTGGTCGTGGATCAGCTGCAGCAGTGCGACGAGATCCGTCTGACCGACATTGCCGTCGCCGTTCAGATCGGCGTTTGCGGTGTTCTGCCCGTCAAAGGTCACATTCTCATCTTCATTCAGAAAACGCTGCAGCAGGACGGCGTCTGCGAGATCAATCGTTCCGCTCCGGTCAACATCGCCGCTGCCGCCCTTTTGCGGCGCCGCGGTCTGCTGTGCTTCGGTTGTGCTGACGGTCGGACTGCTCATTGTATCGGCAGAGCTGCTGCTCTGCGCGGTCGGTGTGGTTTTGCTGCCGGTTGCAGAGTCTGCGGTGGTGCCGGCAGTTGTCAGACTGGTGGTTTCTTCGGCGGAGGTCGTGTCCGCGGTCGTCAGACTGCTTCCGGACGATGTCCGGCTGCCGGTCGAAGCCGCAGTATCTGTGGTTGCTGCTGTGGTGTCTGTTCTGACGGAATCGGTTGTATCTGTCGTGACAGACTCCGTGGCGGACTGGGTTGTGCCGGAATCCAGCGGCGCCCTCTGTCTGTTGAGCGCAGCCATCAGACCGACAAATCCGGCAATCAGAGCCAGACAGGCAGCCGCTGCCGCCGCCGCAGATACAAAGCGCGGCAGACGGAACCGGCGAACAGGCTGTTCTGCCTGCGGTTCCTCGTCCGAAGACAGCATCCGGACAGCGGATTCCTCCTGCGGAGCGGCTGTTTCCGCCAGCTCCCGTTCGATATATTCTTCCGGGAGCGCATTGAATGCTTCTATGAGCTGATTTGCATTCACTGCAATCCCTCCTTCTCAAAAAATGCTTTGAGCTTTTCTCTGGTACGCAGCAGTGACATCTTCACGGCACTGGGCTTCATGCCGTTCTGATCTGCAATCTCCTGCACGGGCATAGAGAAGTAATACCGCTGCATGAAAATATGGCGCGTTTCCGGTTTCAGCTGATCCAGAAACGCCTTCAGCGCACGGTTGAGCTCCCGCTGCTCCACCTCGGATTCCACACGATCCGCAGACGGCAGCACCTCGGCGAGCTCGTCCAGTGTCTGCGCAAAGCAGTTCCCGCCTCGTTTCAGGGCTTTTTCAGCTTTCAGCCGGTCGATGGCTTTGCATCGGGTGAGGGTGATGAGGTAGGCCCGCAGGCTCTGCGGTTCTTTCGGCGGAATGCTGTTCCAGATTTCGAGCAGGACATCACTGACACATTCCTCGGCATCCTCATGTCTGCCGAGAATCCTGTATGCCAGCGCATAGCTTTGTTTCCCGTATTTTTGGCGGATCTGTCTGATTCCTTCTTCATCCCGCTTCTGCAGCAGCAAAATGTCGGCGTCATCGGACAGCATTTCCTCACCTCCCTCTATCCTGTTAGTCGAAAAACCGGTGCAATCGGTCACAGGTTTTTTGAAAAAAACGAAAAAGAACGCAGACAGCGGCGGCGAACGGGCTGATGTCTGCTTCTGACTGTATTATAACAGATGCCATTTATGAAGTCAAGCGCGGCGGGTTCGGGAATCTGCTGTGAAACCGCGGGGAATGTCCGGGTTCGATTTGTGGAACCTGCCATCTTGACAGATCGCACCACATGGTGTATAATTGTATACAATCACACAGCAATACAAACATACATGAATGGAGCGCTGCCGCCGCACGCGTCATTCTGTATGGAACCGGATGAGGAGGAGCTGACATGAAACATTCGATGCCGAACATCAGTCTGAGCCCGCGGACGAATCTGCTGGATTTCGACACCTATGAGTACGAGCTGCAGGAGACGGAGCAGCCGGAGCTGTTCCGGGAGATGTTCCCGTATACGGAAGTGCCGAAGGTGGCGTATAATTACCGCCATGTGCCGATGAATATGCCGGAGGAAATCTTTATCACCGACACGAGCTTCCGTGACGGCCAGCAGTCCCGCGCCCCGTATACCGCGGCGCAGATCGTCGATCTGTACCGGATGCTGCACCGGCTCGGCGGACCGAAGGGCATCATCCGGCAGACGGAGTTCTTTGTCTATTCCAAGAGCGACCGGACCGCGCTGGAGGAGTGCATGGCGCTCGGCTACGAGTTTCCGGAGATCACGACATGGATTCGTGCGAATAAACAGGACTTTGAGCTGGTGCGGAACATCGGCATCCGGGAAACGGGTATCCTTGTCTCCTGTTCGGACTATCACATCTTCAATAAAATGGGACTGAACCGGCGGCAGGCGCTTGACCGGTATCTCGGCATCGTCAGGGAATGTATTGCGGCCGGACTGCGTCCGCGCTGTCACTTTGAGGATATCACCCGCGCCGATTTCTACGGCTTTGTCGTGCCGTTTGCGATTGAACTGCGCAAGCTCTCCGAGGAGAGCGGCGTGCCGATCAAGATCCGCGCCTGCGATACAATGGGATACGGCATTCCGTATCCCGGTGCGGCACTGCCGCGGAGCGTGTCGGGCATCATCTACGGTTTGCAGCATTATGCCGGCTTTTCGAGCGAGATGCTGGAATGGCACGGCCACAACGACTTCTATAAAGGCGTGACAAATGCGGCAACGGCATGGCTGTACGGCGCGGGCGCGGTCAACTGCTCGCTGCTCGGCATCGGAGAGCGCACGGGCAATGTGCCGCTGGAGGCAATGGTCTTTGAATATGCGTCGCTCAAGGGCACGCTGGACGGCATGGACCCCGCGGTCATTACGGAGATCGCCGACTACATCGTCCGCGAGACGCACTACGATCTGCCGCCGATGACGCCGTTTGTCGGCAGGAGCTTCAATGTCACCCGTGCCGGCATCCATGCCGACGGTCTGATGAAGGACGAGGAAATCTACAACATCTTCGACACGGACAGGCTGCTGCACCGTCCGCCGCTGGTGTCGGTCAGTGCCTCGTCGGGGCTTGCCGGCATCGCCTGCTGGATCAACAATTTCTACCGGCTGACGGGGGAGCAGCGCGTGGACAAGCGGAATCCCGCCGTCGCTGAGATCAAAGCGTGGGTTGACAGGGAGTATGAGGGCGGCCGTGTCACGGTCATCAGCGACGACGAGCTGAAAGCCCTCGCCGAACAGTATCTGCCGGAGCTGGCAGGGAGGGCGTGATATGCTGCTGGAAACAGATGACCGGTCGCTGCGCATCCGCGTGTTCAACGCGATTGAAAACGCGATTCTCGACGGCGAGTACAAGGACGGCGACAGCCTGAACGAGCTGCGGCTCTCAAAGGAGCTCGGCGTCAGCCGGACGCCTGTGCGGGAGGCGCTGATGCAGCTGGAGCTGGAGGGACTGGTGCGGAATGTCCCGAACAAGGGCGCCGTGGTCATCGGCGTCACCGGGCAGGACATCCACGACATCTATGAAATCCGCATCCGCATCGAGGGGCTGGCATCCCGCCTCTGCGCCGAAAACATCACCGAGGATGAACTCCGTGCGCTGGAGCAGATTGTCGATTTGCAGGAATTTTACCTGATGAAAAACGACACCGAGCAGATCTGGAAGCTCGACGGCGATTTTCACAAGATCATCTACGACGCGTCACGCAGCCGGCCGCTGCGCTTCACGCTGTCCAATTTCCACAACTACATCAAAAAAGCGCGTGATATCTCCGTGCAGACAGAGGGGCGTGCGGAAAAGACCGTTTCGGAGCACCGTGCCATTCTGGATGCGATCCGTGCGCACAACGGCGCACTGGCCGAACAGCTCACCGCACAGCATATCTCCAACGCGGAGGACAATCTCTTTGAAAACAGTCTGAAAAAGGACATCGGCGGCGAAAGGGCGGCAGACGCAGCGCCTCCGACGGACTGACAGGCAAAGCGCTGCCCCTTTTGCGGAGGGGCGGCGCAGATATAGCGGCATATGATAGAAAACGGAGCACCCTGCATTGCACAGGGTGCTCCGTTTGTTTCCGGCAGCACCGCACCAAAAAGCTGTCAATGCAACTTACCCCCAAAAAAATGCAACTTACCGCCCTCCAGATGCAGCTTACCGTTTTTTGATTGACTTTGGCCGCAAGATTACTGTATAATTATGAATAGACTATATATAAAGGCACATTCCGCACGGAACCGGAAGCCGAAAACGCGCCGTTGTTTCCGGAATCCGGCTGATTTACAGGGGGTTCGCAGAAAACCGTCTGACATCCGCGCAGACAAGCTCAGCAGGCATTGCAGCATCACGGACATCCATGCCCGAAACGCTGCAAAACCGCAATCCAACAACTTTATCAGAGGAGGATTTACACATGAAACACCGGAACCCCATCATCTGGCTCTCCGCCGCAATTCTCGGCATCTCTGCCGCCGCCTTCTGCTCCGCCGTACCCGCGCACGCAGCACAGTACAACGGTGGCTTGGAAAACGGACTGGAATATACCTATGATACCGTGACACATGAAGCGGTCATCACAGGGTATACCGGCTCGTCCCGGACTGTCGTCATTCCCGCTGTGGTACCGGAGGGAATGACCGTCACCGCAATCGGTGAAAACGCATTTTGTCCGTCAATTTATCCGCATAGCTATCCGGCAGATATCACCGCTGTGACAATTCCGAATACCGTCAGAACCGTCGGAAAAGGTGCATTCCAGAGTACCCCGCTGCAAACGATTGAGCTGCCCGCAAGTGTTCAGACTGTCGGAGAATTTGCGTTCGATGCCTGTCCGGATCTGCGGACGGTCAAGATCAACGGCAATGTCACGGTAGAAAGATGCGCCTTCAGATGCTGTCCGTCGCTGCAAACCGTTGAAATCAAGGGCACATCCGCAATCGGTGAGAACGCGTTCAACACCTGTGACAGCCTTTGGAAAATTGAACTGAAGGGCGTTTCCGAAATCGGGGAAAACGCCTTTCAGAGCTGTGCTGCGCTGTACAGTGCCAGAATTCATCCGGACAGCACGGCGGCAAAGCCGGCGTTCAATTACTGCTCTTCCCTGACCAGACTGAACGGAACATACGCCTTTTCATACGGAACGGACATCGACGGAAACCAGTATCCGAAGCTTGATTTTGACGCCGGCGTCCGCAGTGTCATCCGGAATATTTTTTCAAAGTGTGACCATGTCGGCTTTGTGGACAAATTCTGTAAGGCACTCTGCAAACACATCGTAAAGACAGAAACCGGCTACGACCCGGACGGTCCGGCAAATCAGCCGACAGACTGGATGAACGAGGCGCTGAAGGCGCGGCAGCTCCACGACTGGCTGATCCGTCATGTGCAGTACGAGGATGAGCTGAACGGGGAAACGCTGCTGGATCGGGACAATCAGCTCTATTCCTCCGTGTTCCTCAGCTATGAGCTCAATACGCGGGCATACGGCGTCGGAGAATCTGTCTGTGCCGGGTATGCCAAGGCATACAAGATGCTGCTGGCCGCAGCGGGAATGGAAGCCTATGTTGTCCAAGCGAATCGCATCGACGGCGAACTCGGTCACGCCTGGAATCTCGTCAGAATCGGTGACCGGTACTACGAGTGTGATCCGACATGGGATGACACCCGTGCTTACTGGGGACAGTACGGCACATCCTACGATCACTTCCTGAAAAGTGACGCCGAAATGGCCGCTCTCCATCACCACGATTATTATGCGCCGTTTATTAAAAACTGTGCAAATGAGCATGAGCTGCTTGAAATCAATTACCAGACGGGGGTAACCGGTCTTTCCCAGTGTACGCAGTCCTATGCCGACGCAAACCGTGACGGCATTCTGGACTATGACTTTGATCTGAACGGCAGAACCGGCAGCGCGCCGACCGCCGATTACTGGAACGATCTGCTCGCACGCCAGCAGCTCTGCGGACAGCAGCCGTGGAATTTCGGCTACAACACCGACATCAACGGCAAGCTGCCGGAGGTGCTTTACCGGCTGCATCAGCTGCAGCACGGGTTCTTTGCCTGATTCCGGCATCTTTGAAGGAGCCGGAACGGGTTTCAAACGCTGCCACGCTGTCTTCCTGCGCGGGGAGGACGGCACGGTATAGACAAAATTTTTCTTCAAAGGAGAGATTACACATGAAACACAGCAAGTTCATCAAATGGCTCACTGCCGCGGCGCTCGGCCTCACAGCCGCCGCTGCCCTTTCCGCAGGGATGACCGCGGAAGCGGCAACCGGCAGCGGCACAACCGCAAGCGGCCTCGCATACAGCTATGATACGGAAACCGGCGAAGCAACGAT
>JAFPQL010000032.1 GCA_017414145.1 Oscillospiraceae bacterium
GAAGGCCGCGCCCTGCTTGAACTCCATTTCGCCCGTCTCGCGCTGATACACGGAAAAGCCCGTCACATCGCTCGGCATGACATCCGGCGTAAACTGAATGCGGTGATAGTCCAGATCGAGCGCCTTTGAAAATGCAAGTGCCAGCGTCGTTTTTCCGACGCCGGGCATATCCTCCAGCAGAACATGGCCGCGTGCCAGCACTGCCAGCAGCACCTTCAGAATAATCAGATCCTTGCCGACCACGACGCGCTGAACCTCCTTCAGCACCTCCTGTGCGCAGGCCGCGGCGTGTTTGGCGGTAAATACTTCTGTCCGTTCCATTTTTCCATCTCCTGTAGTTTTGTTTGTGCATTGGGTCAGAATCATCTTATTATAGCATATTTTACAGGGTATTGCAAGCTTTCCCCTGATTTCATCATAAAAAAATCATAATTCTGAGTCAGAAAGCCCCGCCCTCCGGAAACGGAAAGCGAGGCTTCTCAGATCGTGGAAACGCCGCGACCGGCGGCAGGCCCTGCCGTACAGCGGCGGATTCAGTCCCGCAGCCTCAGACCGCGGGTAAACTGTTCGGGCGGCTGAATTTCCGCGCCGTCCAGATAGGCGGACAGCACGGCGCGTACCCGTTCGCCGGATTCGTCCGTCATGCTGAGCAGGCCGTAGGAGATGCCGCGTCGCGCTTCCGGACGGTCCGCCGTCCACAGCACGGACGCGTTGAAGATCTCCGCGCAGTCCGGCGTATCCGTACAGCGGGTGCAGTCCACATAGACCGCGCTGCCCTTTCTGTCCGTCAGCAGATGCCGGCACTTGCCGCAACCGACCTGCGCCTTGACCGGACAGTTCCGCGTCAGCATCAGCGGCAGACGGCCGTAGAGCAGTGCGCCGACCGGCAGCGGCGACGCGATCTCCCGATGCGGCGGCAGTTCCGGCGAACGCAGCACATCTTCAAGGCCGCGTGCGGCGTATTCCGCGGCGGCATACCGGTTTGTCAGATGCAGCCCCGCCCCGCCGCTGCACATCAGCCCGCAGCGTCTGCCGAGGGCGATGTCTCCGACGCTCTGACAAAGCATCGCGGAATAGCCGAGCTTCTTTGCAGAACGCAGCAGCGTTTCGATCTGCGGTTCATCGAGAATCAGACGCGGCGGCACGAGAATACAGCGATCGATCGGAACCGGCAGGGCATCGTGCAGCGCCGGCGCGATGTGCAGCGGAATCAGCAGCGCATCCAGTCTGCCGGCGAGCCCGCCGAGTGCCGAAAGCTGCTCCGCACGCCGGATTTGCAGCCGGAACCCGCGCCAGACCTGCTCTGCGGGCGCAGGCGGTTCGGGAATTTCCGAAAGCCGGTGCTGTACGCTGTGACATCGGATGCGTGCGGCGTCCATCGCGGAAACCGCGTCCCTGCGCAGGGCATTGAGCGCGGACGCCGGCAGCATCAGGGCGTCGTCCAGCGCCGCCGTGACCGTTCCGGCGGTGTATACCGTGTCGCCCAGACGGTCAAACTGCCGCCTGAGCTGTTCTAAATCAGTCGGGCGGTTCTGCGCGGTCTGCGGAATCTCCCCCGTCACCGTGACGGAAAGGCCGGTTTCATCGGACACCGTCAGGCTGGAGGGCGTCCCGTGCCGCAAGGTGTATGCCGCATTCAGAACCGCGCATTTCCGCGGCTTCTGGTACAGTGCGCGCAGCGGCTGAAGGACATCCTGTGCCGCTATGACATCCTCGCGGCGGCGCGTCCCGAACATTCCGGCGCGTCTGCCGGTGAAATACCCGTCCGTAAAGCCGCTGCGGGAAAATACCGCACGCAGGGCGCCGCGGTCCGGCTCGCGTCCGTCCAGTGCCGCCCGATATGCGGAGACGGCTGCCGCCACATATTCCGGCCGCTTCATCCGCCCTTCGATTTTCAGCGAATGAACGCCGATTTCGCGCAGCTCGTCCAGATGCTCCAGCAGACAGAGGTCTTTGAGCGATAATGCGCAGGCGTCGGGCTTTCCGGCATCTGCCGTGAACGGCAGACGGCAGGGCTGCGCACAGCATCCGCGGTTTGCGCTTCGCCCGCCCATCGCCGCAGACATCCAGCACTGCCCCGACACGCACATACAGTGTGCGCCGTGGACAAACATCTCCACCTCAATCCCGCAGCGCGCCGCCTCGGCACACATTGCGGAAAGCTGCGCGGCGGAGAGCTCCCGCGCCGCGACAACACGGCAAAAGCCCGCTTCGGCAGCGTACTGAATGCCGGCGGGCGTGTGAATCGTCATTTGTGTAGAGGCGTGCAGGCGCAGCGTCGGAAGGCGTCTGCGGATATAGGCCGCGACACCCGCATCCTGCACGATGACGCCGTCCGCGCCGATCTCTGAGAGCAGACAGAGCATCGCGTCCAGCGCTTCAAATTCGCGGTCGAACAGCAGCGTGTTGACCGCCGGATACATCCGGACGCCGCTGCGGTGACAAAATGCCGCCGCCGCCCGCAGGCTGTCCGGATCAAAGTTTTCGGCGTGTGCGCGGGCGGAAAACTGCGTTCCGCCCAGATATACGGCGTCTGCGCCGCAGCGGACTGCGGCTGTCAGCGCCTCCATGCTGCCCGCGGGGGCGAGCAGCTCCGGCAGCACAGGATTCATGCCTCCGTCAGCGGAAGCTGTCCGTCCTGCTCCTCTGCGGGGGTGTTCTCCGCAGGTGCTGCATCGTTCTGCGGCTCCTGCTTTGCCTCGGTCTGCTCACTCTCCCGCAGATCGCGCAGCTTGATCAGGTTTTCGAGCTGCTCGATCTTTGCACGCAGCGCGTCAATCTCGCGCAGGGCGGCATCGCGTTCAAGGCGCGCCTTACCTGCCTCATCGACATACTCCTTGACCTGCGAGCGGATGACCTCGACGCTGTTATTCGCCTTTGTCAGCTCGTCGAGCGCGGAGAGCGCGACCATCATGACCGCGGAGTGCGCCGAAACCTGCCGGTTCTTCTCGGTGATATCAGAGATGCGCTTTTCCAGTGTCTTGGCAAGCTGATAGACATAGCTCGGCGCATCCTCGGTTTGCAGTCTGTATTCCTTTCCGCAGAGTACAACCTTGACCAGATTTTTCATACTGTTCTACATCCTTTCTGTATCATTCAAAATAACGCAGCAGCGCTACGACTCTGCCGAGAATCGCCGCTTCCTTCACATAAATCGGCTCCATGCTGTCATTCTCCGGCTGAAGCCGGAATCCGCCGTTTTCCCTGTAAAACCGTTTGACCGTCGCCTCGTCCCCGTTGACCATTGCGACGACGATTTCGCCGTTATCGGCGGTCTCGCACTGCTCGACGATGACGATATCCCCGTCGAAAATGCCGGCGTTGATCATGCTCTCGCCGCGCACATTGAGTGCAAAGAGCTGTCCGGAGTAATGCTTATCCGGCACATAGCTCAGATAGTCCGTGATATTCTCAATCGCGGTGATCGGCTGACCGGCCGTCACCGTGCCGAGCAGCGGGACACGGACCGCATTGCTGCCCCGCAGCTTGATTGCGCGGTTCTGGTTATCCATTTTCTCCAGATAGCCGTCCGCGACGAGCAGATTGATATACTTGTGAACCGTAGAGGTGGAGCGGATGCCAAGTCCCGCACAGATTTCGCGGACAGTCGGGGCATATCCGCCCTCCAGCCGGTCGCAGATAAACCGGTAGATTTGCTTTGCCTTTTCATTCAGCATGACAGTCGGTTCCTCTCCCTTATTTTTCGGCGTTTACGCCTCCGTCTTTCGCTTTAATGTATCCGCAATCTGTTTGGACAGCTTGTTGACATCGCCGCAGCCCAGCGTGATAATCAGGTCGCCCGGCTGTGCCTGCGAACAGACCGCCGCACAGACATCGTCAAAGTTCTGATACTTCCGCGCATCCGTCCACGGGACCGTCTCGTCCTGCGGGAACCAGATGCAGCCGGGGATTTTCTTCGCCAGCGCACTGGTAAAAATGCCGATTGTGTTTTCCTCTCTGCCGCCCATGATGTCGGTCAGCGCGACCACATCCGCAATGGAGAGCGCCGCGGCAAAATCGTCCAGCAGACGCGCCGTGCGGGTGTAGGTGAACGGCTGATGCACCGCAATCACGCGGCGGTAGGGCATCGCCTTTGCGGCACGGAGCGTCGCCGCAATTTCGGCGGGATGGTGCGCGTAGTCGTCCGCGACGGCAATGCCGCCGGTCACCGCATGAATCTCAAACCGGCGCTTTGCGCCGTGGAATTCCAGCAGACCCGCCTGACACTGTGCGAAATCGAGCCCGACACAGTGCGCCGCGGCAATCGCAGCCAGCGCATTGAGGACATTGTGGTCACCCGGCACAAGAATCGCCGCCGTACCGAGCAGTTCTCCCATGTGATACACGGAGAATTCCGTTCTGCCGTCTGCGGTGTGCCGCACATCGGCGGCGCGCCAC